>NZ_JAMZBD010000638.1:0-1433 GCF_024158685.1 Halomonas sp. 707D4
GATCACCCCGCCGGTGGCGATCAACCTGTACGTGGCCTCGTCGGTCACCCAGCTGCCGCTGGAGCGCATCACCCGGGCGATCGTGCCGTACATGCTGGGGCTGATCGGCGTGCTGCTGCTGGTGGTCTACGTGCCCATCTTCATGGGCTGGTCGGGGCGCTGAGGCGCCTGCCACGAGGGAGCCCCCAGGGGCTCCCTTTTTCGTTCACACGCACTCAACCGGCGTGCCCCTCCTGCTGGCAGGCCTTGCGAAACTGCCCCGGCGTGATGTCGAAGAGCTGGTGAAAGCAGTTGCGAAAGTGCGAGATGCTGACGAAGCCGGTCGCCACCGCCACTTCCGCCAAGGGCTTGTTGGTCTGCTGGAGCAGCTGGCGCGCGCGGGTCAGGCGCAACTCCATGTAGTAGCGCGACGGGCTGGCGCTGACGTAGCTTGCGAACAGGCGCTCGAGCTGGCGTCGCGAAAGATTCACCCAGTTGCTGATCTCGGGGATCGACAGCGGCTCCTCGATGTTGTTCTTCATCAGCTGGAGCGAGATCTTGAGCTTCTCCGGCAGGGTGTGGTTCCGGTCGACCCGCAGCGTCGAGACATCCGGCGAATCGAGCCCCTTGTCGCAGCTGAGCATCTCCTCGACCGCACCCACCACTTCGTTGCCGCAGTCCGAACGCACCAGCTCCAGCATCATGCTCAGCGAGCTGCTCGCCCCGGCGCAGCTCAGCCGGTTACGGTCGACGATGAAGCTGCGGCTGGTCACCGATACGTCCCAGAACTGCTCCGCCATCATCGCCCGGCCATCCGGGTGATAGGCGCACTGGTAGCCGCTCAGAAGCCCCGCCTCGGCCAGAAAGTAGGCACCGTTCCATAGCCCGCCCAGAATCGCGCCGTGACCCTCCGCGCTCTTGAGCCGGCTGCGCAGAAGCGAGGTGGCTTGCGGCTTGACCCTGAGCCCGCCACAGACGATCACTACGTCGATGCCGAGCGCGGCGCTGTCGAGCTTTGCAAGCGCCACGTCCGTCGACACCTCGATCCCCAGATCCGACACCGTCGCCCCGCGCTCGTCGCCCACCACCAGCACCTCGTACAGCGTCGAGGACTTCATCAGGTTGGTGGTCACCAGCGCATCCACCGCGCCGGTGAACGCCATCATCGAAAAGTGATCGAGCAGGATGAAGGCGACGCGCCGAACGCGCCGGGCATCGCCACCGGTGCCGCTCGGGGCGATGTAGGCCATGTTCTTGTTCTTCAGCGTGCTCGAGAATCGCTCTCTCATGGTGTCAGCACCTCTTCCACCGTCATGACGTCGCCGCACCGGCTCAGTCGATAGCCGGGCAGCGTCTGCACCGCCTGCTGGAAAGCGTCACTCCCCAGAACGTCGAGAAACGCCTGCAGCCGTGGTTCCTTCAAGGCTTGATGGCGGCAGGCGAGCAGGTAATCC
>NZ_JAMZBD010000639.1:0-1430 GCF_024158685.1 Halomonas sp. 707D4
TGCCCGCCGCGTACTCCTGCCAGCCGGCGTAGTGCTCGTCGGCGAGGCGGTAGGCGCGGTCGAGCGTCGCGGTGAACGCCTCGCGGTCGAGCCAGCCCAGCTGGCGGGCGGCGATGGCGAGATCCACCAGCTGGGCGATGTCCCAGGCCGCCATGTCGAGATCGTTGCAGCCATCCTCGTTGGCGCGCACCCGGCGCAGGCGCAGCAGGTGGTTGAGCTCTTCTTCGGCGCACTCGCCGGACTCCAGGATGGCGATCTCGCTCTCCAGCCTCTCCGGGTTGAGGGTGTAGGGCGCGTAGTTGATCTGATACTCCTGGCGATCCCCGGCCTCGAACATGAAGTTCAGAAAATCCTGCAGGTCCGCCGCACTCGCCAGGTGGTAGTGACTTTCCACCCATTCGAGGATGGTGGCGCGCTCGCGTTCGCTCTCGAGCTGGGGTTCGCTCCACACGGCGCTGTTGAGCGGGCCGACCAGCGCCATGGCGGTGAAGTGGCTGATGCTCGGCCGCTCGCCAGGCTCGCTCCAGCTGCCGGGGTGCCAGTCCAGCCAGTAGAACAGGCTGCCCGGGTCCTCGAGGTGCCAGGCGATCTCGTTGATCAGCGAGTCGTGCTCGGGCTCCGGCAGGCAGCTCTCCCAGGCGAACCACGCTTCCAGCAAGCGCTTGGGCGAGGTGTAGAAGCGGCACAGGCAGCTCTTGAGCGCATCGGCGTAGGCGACGAGCGCGCCCTGCTCGAACAGCCGGCTGTCGAAGGCCATGTAGAGATAGAAGGCGAACTTCTCCGCCATGTGGATGGTGGCGGCGTGACGGCTCACGCCCTTGATGCTCTGGCGCTGGCGAATCTCGTCGCGGGTCAGCTTGCCGAACACGGTGCTCGACGGCGGCATGACGCCGTGCATGGCGTCGGCGGCGAGCTGGTTCAGGTGGTGCGCCTGGGCCGGCAGCCAGTAGCGGGCAAGCGCTCCCGCGCCCTCGTCGGCGTGCAGCGCCAGCGCATCCTGCAGGTAGAGCGCGGCATCGGCGCGGCGCTTCTCGCCCAGAAAGGCCGCCGGGTCTTGCTGGCGCAGCAGGGCATCGGGCTCGCGCACGCAGGCCAGCGCCAGCAGCCAGTGGTGGCTGGTGCTGCGCCACGCCTTGATCCGCGCCCGGGAGGCCTCGCGCGTGGGCGCATCCAGAAGCTCCCCGAGCGGGCACTGCCAGGGGCTGCAGTCGGCCTCGAGCAGCAGCACGTGATGGGCATCGGGAGTCATGGCGCGCCGATCGACGCCGTCGAACAGGCTTTGCCCGCGCTGGTAGGCCGTCAAAAGCGCTGGCCAGTCGGCGTAGCGCTGGGTGACCAGGTCCGCGGCGTGCGCGGCGATGGCGTCCGCGTCGTCTTGGTCGAGAAGCCCCGCGCAGGCCCCGGCCCAGGCCAGCTCGACCATGCGCAGC
>NZ_JAMZBD010000640.1:0-1426 GCF_024158685.1 Halomonas sp. 707D4
CCAGGCCATGGCAGACATCACCCGCGAGGCACCCGGGCCAGAGCAGGAGGCGCGCTTTCTCGATGACATCGCCGCGCAGCGAACGCTGACGCTGGAACTCACCGAGGCGGTGGTCGCCGCACGCCTGGCCGGCGACATCGCCGGCGCCCAGGCGCTCTTGATCGAGCGCGCCGGCCCCGCCTACGCCGAGTGGCTTTCGCGCATCAACCGGTTCATCGACCTGCAGGAGCAGCTCAACAATACCGCTACCGTTCACGCCAGAGACGCCGCATCGGGTTTTCAACACCTGATGCTGGGGCTGACGCTGGCCGCGCTGCTGCTGGGCGGCTTCATGGCGTACGGGCTATCGCGCCAGCTGCTGCGGGAGCTGGGCGCGGAACCCTTCGAGGTGCAGGCGTTCGCCAGCGCCATCGGCGACGGCAATCTGGCCGCCGCCGAAGGCCGAAGCCCGGCGAACGCCCGGGGCATCATGGCCTCCCAGCTCGCCATGGCCGAACGGCTGCAGGAGACGGTGCTGAAGGTGCGCGCCAGCGCCGAGGCGGTGGCCAGCAACAGCGAACAGATCGCCGAGGGCAACGGCAACCTCGCCTCGCGCACCGAGCAGCAGTCCAGCGCCCTGGCCCAGACCGCCTCCGCCATGGAACAGCTCAGCGGCACCGTCGCCCAGAACGCCGAAAACGCCGAGCGGGCAAGCCACGAGGCGACCCAGGCGAGCGCTACCGCCAGCCGTGGCGGCAAGGCGGTGCGTGAGATGACAGCGACCATGAACGAGCTCGACCAGAGCTCCCAGGAGATCGCCGGCATCATCTCGACCATCGATGCCATCGCCTTTCAGACCAATATCCTGGCGTTGAACGCCTCGGTGGAAGCGGCGCGCGCCGGCGAGCACGGCCGCGGCTTCGCCGTGGTGGCCAGCGAAGTGCGCAACCTCGCCCAGCGCAGCGCCGAGGCGGCTCGGGAAATCAGCGAGCTGATCACCAAGAACTTGGAGCGGGTGAAGCACGGCAACGAGCGCGCCGACGTGGCTCGCCGCTCGACGGAGGAGATCGTCCAGGTCATCGAGCGGGTCAACGTCATCATGAACGAGATCAGCAGCGCCAGCGCCGAGCAGAGCGCCGGCGTGCACGAGATCAACCAGGCAGTCTCGGAAATGGACCAGATGACCCAGGACAATGCCCACCTGGTCAACGAAAGCGCCAGCGCCGCCAACACGCTGCGCCACAACGCCCAGCAGCTCATCCAGGCCATGCAGACCTTCAAGCTGCCCGCTTCCAGTGCCAAGGCGCCAGCCCGCTCACCGGTCGGGGACGATATCAAAGCGCACGCGCCTCGCGCCGCGATAGCCGGCCCTTCGACGCCCGCCTGGGAAAGCTTCTGAGCCCCGGCAAGACGTGAAAAAGCCAAGCGCGGTGCTTGGCTTTTCTTC
>NZ_JAMZBD010000641.1:0-1421 GCF_024158685.1 Halomonas sp. 707D4
GCGCACTCGCGCGTTGAAGTCGTCGAAGCCCGGGATCACCTCGGCCACGTGGTCCCGGATCACGTCGTAGTCGGCACGCATCGCCGCCCACTCCACCGCCTCGCTGCCGACCAGGCGCTCGCCGAGCCGGGTCAGAATCTCCACTTCCGAGGGCAGGCCGGGGCTTGCCGGGCGATTGATGCCGGCGGAGCCGTGGACCATGCTCATCGAATCCTCGACGGTGATCAGCTGGGTCTTGCCGCCGGTCTTGTCGATCTCGCTGCGCCCCAGGCAGGGCAGGATCAGCGCCTTGCGGCCGGTCACCAGGTGGCTGCGGTTGAGCTTGGTGCCGATGAAGGCGGTGAGCCGGCAGCTGGCCATCGCCGCCTCGGCCACCTGGCTGTCGGAGATCGCCCGGGTGAAGTTGCCGGCAAGACCGACGAACACCTTGCCCGGGCGGTCGCGCATCGCTTCCACCGCGGCGACGGAATCGACCCCGTGTTCGCGCGGCATGGCCGTCTTGTAGCGCGCCTCCAGGGCGTCGAGAAGCTCGTCAGAGGGCTTCTCGAAGATGCCCATGGTGCGATCCCCCTGGACGTTGGAGTGGCCGCGCACCGGCGAGGTACCGGTGCCGGGGCGCCCGAGATTGCCGCGCAGCATCAGGAGGTTGACGATCTCGCGCACGGTGGCCACCGAGTGCACGTGCTGGGTGATGCCCATCGCCCAGCAGATGATCGTCGCGTTCGAGCGGGCGTAGAGTTCGGCGGCCTCTTGCATCTCGCGCTGCGTGAGCCCGGACTGGGCCTCGAGCTCGGCCCAGGGCGTCGCCTCCACCCGCGTCTTGTAGGCCTCGAAGTGCGCGGTGTGCTCGCCAAGGAAAGCGTGGTCGAGCACCGCCTCGCCTGCCGCCTCGCGCTCGAACAGCGCCTTGGCGATGCCGCGCACCGCCGCCATGTCGCCGCCGAGCTTGGGGCAGAAGTAGTGCGAGCTGATGCGGTGGCTGCCGTTATGCAGCATCTCCAGCGGCTTCTGCGGGTCGGCGAACTTCTCGAGCCCGCGCTCGCGCAGCGGGTTGAAGCTGGCGATGGTCGCGCCGCGCTCGGCGGCCTCGCGCAGGGTCCCCAGCATGCGCGGGTGGTTGGTGCCCGGGTTCTGGCCGAACACGAAGATCGCCTCGGCGTGCTCGAAGTCCTCCAGGCGCACGCTGCCCTTGCCGGTGCCCAGCGCCTCGCCCAGCGCCACGCCGCTCGCCTCGTGGCACATGTTGGAGCAGTCCGGCAGGTTGTTGGTGCCATAGAGCCGCGCCAGAAGCTGGAACACGTAGGCGGATTCGTTGCACGCCTTGCCGGAGGTGTAGAAGATCGCGTCATCCGGGGTGGGCAGCGCCTTGAGCTCGGCGGCGACGAGATCGAGCGCCGCCTCCCAGCCGATGGGTTCGAAGT
>NZ_JAMZBD010000642.1:0-1420 GCF_024158685.1 Halomonas sp. 707D4
CCTTCACGCCGTCGGCACCGGCTTCGGCCAGCGCCTTGGCGATCAGCTGGTAGTCGCCACGCGGCTCGAACAGCGACACCCGGCCCCGGAGCTTCACCTGGTCGCCATCGCGCAGGGGCGCGGCCACGAAGCGCGCCCGCTGGCGAAACAGCGCGCAGCGCACCTGGGCGCGGTCGTCCTTCAGGGTGAAGTAGATATGCCCGGAAGCGGGTTTGGAGACGTTCGAAAGCTCTCCCTCGACCCACACCTCGCCCAGGTCGCGCTCCAGCGCCTGGCGGGCGTGCTTGTTGAGGTCGCTCACGGAAAGGGCTTGGGCTGCGTCGGGCATGGGCTCGTCTCGGTTCGATGGTAAGTCGTGCTGGTAAGTGGGGCGCAGAGGCCATGCCATGATGCCGCATTGCTGGCACACCCCTCAAAACGCTATAATGGTCGATTAACTACCACGCCCCATCTTCCCACTTTTCAATGGGTGTTGCCGCTATGCTACGTATGGCCCAAGAAGCGCTGACGTTCGATGACGTTCTCCTCGTTCCCGGCTTCTCCGACGTTCTGCCCAAGGACGTCAGCCTCAAAACCCGCCTGACCCGCAATCTCACGCTCAACATTCCGCTGGTTTCCGCCGCCATGGACACGGTGACCGAAGCGCGTCTGGCGATTGCGATGGCCCAGGAAGGCGGCATCGGCATCATCCACAAGAACATGAGCATCACCCAGCAGGCCGCCGAGGTCCGCAAGGTCAAGAAGCACGAGAGCGTGATCGTCAAGGACCCCGTCACCGTGGGCCCCAACGCCAAGCTCGAAGACCTGCTCGCCATGGCTCGCGAATACGGCTTCTCCGGCTTTCCGGTGGTGGAAGGCGAGACGCTCGTCGGCATCGTCACCGAGCGTGACATGCGCTTCCAGCCCAACGTGGGCGACACCGTGGCGGACATCATGACCCCGCGCGAGCGGCTGGTGACTGTATCCGAAGGCACCGACCTAGAGACCAGCAAGGCCAAGATGCGCGAGCACCGCATCGAGAAGATGCTGATCGTCGACGACGCCTTCCACCTGCGCGGCCTGGTCACTTTCCAGGACATCGAGAAAGCCCGCACCTATCCCAACGCCGCGAAAGACAGCGACGGGCGCCTTCTGGTGGGTGCCGCCGTCGGCACCGGCCCGGAAACCCCGGACCGCATCGCGGCACTCGCCGAAGCCGGCGTCGACGTCATCATCGTCGATACCGCCCACGGCCACTCCAAGGGCGTGATCGATCGCGTCAGCTGGGTGAAGGAGCACTTCCCCGAGATTCAGGTGATCGGCGGCAACATCGCCACTGCCGCTGCCGCCAAGGCGCTGGCCGAAGCCGGTGCCGACGGCGTGAAGGTGGGCATCGGCCCGGGCTCGATCTGCACCACGCGTATCGTCGCCGGTGTGGGCG
>NZ_JAMZBD010000643.1:0-1419 GCF_024158685.1 Halomonas sp. 707D4
GTGATGACCGCCCAGACCATCGAGTTCGCCCGCCAGCGGGTCCACGAGTTCGAACGCCGCCATCGGCTGCAGCGCCATACCGCGCGCTGATCCCGCGCTCGCTTCCTGCACCCGCCTTTTCAGGCGGGTGTTTTCGTTATGAAAGCGCTAGGCTATAGGCACGCTTCACTTCGTACTGTTTCACGGAACCCGATTGCATGAGCAAGCCCTCCTCCCGCGTGCTCGAAGAGCTCGCTACCCTGCGCGCCGAGCTCGACGACGCCAACCACCGCTACTACGTTCTCGACGAACCCGCGCTGACCGACGCCGACTACGACCGCAAGCTCCAGGCGTTGAAGAGCATCGAGGCGGAGTACCCCGAACTCGTCACGCCGGAATCGCCGACCCAGCGGGTGGGGGCCGCCCCGGCGGAGGGCTTTCCGGCGGTGGCCCATGCGATTCCCATGCTGTCGCTGGACAACGCCTTCAGCCGCGACGACATTCTCGCCTTCGCCGCGCGCGTGGCCGAGCGCCTGGAGATCGAGGCCGACGACATCGCGTTCAGCTGCGAGCCCAAGCTCGACGGTGCCGCGGTGTCGCTGGTGTTCGAGCAGGGTGTGTTGACCCAGGGTGCGACCCGCGGCGACGGGCGCACCGGCGAGGGCATCACCTCGAACCTGCGCACCCTGCGCTCGATTCCGCTCAAGCTGCGCGGCCAGCACGTGCCGGCGCTTCTCGAGGTGCGCGGCGAGGTGATCATGCGCCACGAAGGCTTCGAGGCGCTCAACGAGCGCGCCCGGGAGGAGGAGGGACGGGTGTTCGCCAACCCGCGCAACGCCGCCGCCGGAAGCCTTCGCCAGCTCGACCCGCGCATCACCGCCCGGCGGCCGCTGGAGTTTCACGCCTACCAGGTGGCGCGGATCGACCCCGACGCCGGGGATGCGAGCCACAGCGAACTGATGGCGCGCCTGAAGACCCTCGGCTTTCGCTCGAGCACGGAGCTCAAGGTACTCAAGGGCCCCGAGGCGGTGGCGGATTACTGCGACGCGCTCGGCGAGAAGCGCCTGGCGCTGGGCTTCGATATCGATGGCGTGGTGATCAAGGTCGACGATCTGCGTGCCCAGCGCGAGCTGGGTTTCGTGGCGCGCGCCCCGCGCTGGGCGGTGGCGTTCAAGTTTCCCGCCCAGGAGGAGGTCACGACTCTCGACGACGTCGAGTTCCAGGTCGGGCGCACCGGCGCCATCACCCCGGTCGCCCGGCTCGCGCCGGTCTCCGTGGCCGGAGTCACGGTCTCCAACGCCACGCTGCACAACGCCGACGAGATCGAACGGCTGGGCGTGATGATCGGCGACACCGTGGCGATTCGCCGGGCCGGCGACGTCATCCCCCAGGTGGTGCGCGTGGACACTACCCGGCGCCCGGCCAACGCTAAGGCGATCG
>NZ_JAMZBD010000644.1:0-1419 GCF_024158685.1 Halomonas sp. 707D4
GACATAAAGGCTTTTATCACTTCTCGCCGTCTTTTGGCGTCTCCTTGGCCAGCAGTGAAGTGGGTAGTTCGCTGAGCTGGCGGTGCAGCGCTTCGATCTGCTCGTCCAGCTGACGTTGCCAGGTGCTTTCACGCTCTCGCTGTTGACGCTCCTGCTCGAGGCGCTCTTCCATCTTAGTCAAGGCGCGCTGGGCGCTGTCGAGATCGTCCACCAGCGCCGCGTTCTCCCGCTCTCTGGCCATCAAGCGCTCTTGCAACTGCTGCTTATCCGCTTGAACCGACTTCAGGTGGTCACGCTCGTCGGCGAGCGCCTTCTCGAGCGTGGCGTACTTCTCTTCCCACTGGCGCAAGCGCTTTTGCTGAACTTTCTCTTCCTGGGCACGCTCGTGGCGCAGGGTGTCGAGGGCGGCCATCAGCTTGCCCTCGGCGGCTTCGTTGCGCTCCTCCTCCTGCCTGAGGCGCTGTTCCCCGCTTTCCTGCAGCGCCTGGCGCTCCTTCCCGGCGCTCTCCTGAAGCGCGTGATAGCGCTGCTCCAGGTCACGCTCCGACTCTTTTGCCTCGGCGGCCTGGCGTTCGGCGCGTCGGGCGTCTTCGGCGAGTCGTGCCTGGGCGGCTTCGACGGTGGCGAGCTCGCGGCTCAATGTTTCCAGGCGCGCCTCGGTATGGCGCAAGTGCTCCGTCAGCGCCTTCTCGCGCTGCTCGGCGTCGAGGGCATGCTGATCGGCGCGCTCGGCGGCCTCGCGCGCCTCGAGTACCTGACGGTTGGCATCCTCCCGGTAGTGGGCGAGTGCCTGATTGGCGGCTTCCTGCGCCTGATTCCAGAGTGCGCTGGCGGCAGAGACGACGACTTCCGGCACGCCCTTGGGTGGCGGCACGTCGCGATTCTGCTCCCGTTCGCTGCGCCACTGACGAAAGTGTTCGCTGATGGTCGTGAAACTGCCGGTACCGAGTACTTCACGAATGCGCTGAACGCTCGGCGTATCGCCCTGGGTCAGCAGGGTGTCGATCGCCTGCTGCACGTCTGCGTATTGGATGCCGCTGCGCGCCATGTTGTCTGCCTGTCACCGAATGAAAGCGCCATTTTGCGCCAGGAAAAGTAAAATCACAATAATTACGTATTACGTAAAACGTAATAATATTTATTTTATTAAGCTTAAATTCAAGATTACACGTATTATCTTGAGTTTCTGGGAATGTAGAGGCAGACTTTATCGATGGTGAAGGGTGGAGCATGTCATGGTCGGCAGTGCTGTTGATGCTGTTCAGGTAAAGGGAATATCGAGAGTCTTAGAGAGCGCTAATGCTCTACAAAACGAGGTGCGTATTGCCGCGGGAAGTGATGCCGAGGCGGTAGCGCAGTGGCTCGCCGAGTACCGGGCGAGCCCGCAGACCTTCAAGGCGTACCGACGGGAGGCGGAGC
>NZ_JAMZBD010000645.1:0-1415 GCF_024158685.1 Halomonas sp. 707D4
GAACACCGACCGCGCGCTGGTGCTGCGCGAGGGGCGCGTCGCCTGCGAAATCATTCCCGCCGAGACCACCGAAGAAGCGCTGGAGGCCGTGATCAATGCGTAAGCTCTTACCCCGCCGGGGGCTCGGCACCGAAGGCGTGCTGCTGGGCATCCTGCTCGCGCTGTGCGTGGTGCTGTCACTGGCGACCGACAGTTTCCTGAGCGTGCAGAACCTGTTCGACCTGCTCAACAACCAGTCGGTCAACATCATCTTCGCCGTGGGGCTGGTGGTGGTGCTGATCGCCGGCGGCATCGACATCTCCTTCGCGGTGGCCGCCTCGGTGGTGCAGTACGTGGTGATGACGCTGCTGATCGACCATCTGGGCGGCGGCGGCTGGGTCGTGGGCATGGCGCTTTCGATGCTCGTCGGCGCGCTGCTCGGGCTGATCAACGCCTTTCTGATCCACCGCTTCCGGATCGTCTCGATCATCGTCACCATCGGCACCTTCAACCTGTTCTTCGGGCTCTTGATGTACGTGACCGGGGGCGTGTCGATCTACGACGTGCCGGACTGGCTCTACTACGCGATCCCGCTGCTCGACCTGCCTGCCGAGCGCGGCTCCGCCACGCTCTACCTGCCCGCCGCCGTGATGGCGGTGATGGTCGCTCTGACCTGGCTGATCCTGGCCCGCACCGGCTTCGGGCGCTCGATCTACGGCTTCGGCTCGAGCCCCGAAGCGGCCAGACGCTCCGGCGTGAGCGTGTGGAAGATCCACGCCTTCGCCTACGGCTGGCTGGGGCTGTGCGCCGGGGTGGCCGGCTTGATGCAGGCACACATCGTCCAGGAAGTGGTGCCCAACGCCCTGATCGGCCAGGAGCTGACCATCCTGGCCGCCGTGGTGCTGGGCGGCGCGACCCTGGGCGGCGGGCGCGGCACGGTGCTCGGCGCGGTGCTCGGGGTGCTGCTGCTCGCCGTGGTGCAGAACGGCTTGAACCTGCTGGGCGTCACTCCCTACGCGTTTCGCATGATCGTCGGGCTGATCATCCTCGTCGCGATCACCACCAGTAACCTGGGCAACCTGCTGCCCCGTTCCACCAGGGCGAAGAACCTATGAACAAGCCGTTGAAAACGCCGCACGCCGGCCTGCGCCTGGGCGGCGATACCCGCGAAGTGCTGGTGATGGCCGCGCTGCTGGTCGCGAGCATCGCGCTCTTCTCCTTCGCGGCACCGGGCTTTCTCGGCGCCGCCAACTTCAACTCCATGGCGATGCAGCTGCCGGAGCTCGGGCTTCTGTCGCTGGCCATGCTGGTGCCGATCATCTCCGGGGGGCTGAATCTCTCGGTCACCTTCACCGCCAACATCGCCGGTCTCGCCACCGCCTGGCTGGTGCAGGGCGTGCTCGGCGATCTGGGGCTCGCCAGCGCCCCGCTTGCCA
>NZ_JAMZBD010000646.1:0-1413 GCF_024158685.1 Halomonas sp. 707D4
CGACGAGGAGCACCAGCGCAACATCGACGAGCTGCGCGCCGCGCTTCCCGAGTGGGTCGCGGCGCTGGAGGCGGCAAGCGGCCCGCTTACCGCCGAGCGCCTGGGTGGGCGTGCGGCGGTACGCGCAGCGAGCCCGGACAAGACGCCCTACGCCGGCCCGGTGCCGGTCGCCGCGCAGTGGGCGAGCGACTACGCCGCACTCGCCCAGGACGCTTCATACCGGTTCTCCACCCCCGGCGCCCATCATGCCGGGCTCTGGATCTCCGCCGCCCACGGCAGCCGGGGGCTTGCCAGCGCCCCGCTGTGCGCCGAGATGATCGCCTCACAACTGCTGGACGAGCCGCTGCCGCTGGAGTGGCCCCTGGCCGACCATCTGCACCCCGGGCGGCGGCTGATCAGCGCGCTGGTGCGCGCCGGCGACTAACTAGTAGTCGCCCTCCTCCTCGTCGTCGGCCAGGTCGCGCCCGAAGGCGCGCCACTGGGCCAGGGTCATCACTTCGGTCTGCTCGAGCTCGATGTCGTGGGCGATCAGAAGCTCGCCGCGCTCGAGCTGGCGCTTGAGTTCGGCGACCCAGCCGTGCATGCCCTCCCCGCTGGTGTCGGTGGTGTCGTAGCCCTGGCGGGTCACGAAGGCCTCGAGCAGCGCGTTCAGGGTTTCCGGCGGCAGCATCCGCGCCGGCACTTCGATGAAACGGCTCATTCGCCCTGCTCCCATTGCCTGAGTTTGTCGATGAAGGCGGTCTCGTCGAGCACCTCGACGCCGAGCTCCTCGGCCTTGGCGAGCTTGCTGCCCGCCGCCTCGCCCGCGACCACGCAGGCGGTCTTTTTCGACACGCTGCCGGCGACCTTGGCGCCCAGCGCCTGAAGGCGCGCCTTGCCCTCGTCGCGGGTCATGGTGTCGAGGCTGCCCGTGAGCACCCAGGTCTGGCCCTCCAGGGGAGTGGGGCCACGCTCGACGCGGGCCTCCTCCCAGGTGAGACCGGCATCGCGCAGCGCCTGGATGGTCGCCTGGTTGCGCGGCTGATCGAAGAAGGTAGCGACGTGCGCCGCGACGATCGGGCCGACGTCGTTGACGGCTTCGAGCGCCGCCTGATCCGCTTCCATCAGCGCATCGAGGGTGCCGAAGTGGGCGGCGAGGTTGGCGGCGGTGGCCTCGCCTACTTCGCGAATGCCGAGGGCGTAGACGAAGCGCGCGAAGGTGGTCTGCCTGGCGCGCTCGAGTGCTTCGACCAGGTTCCGGGACGACTTCTGCCCCATGCGTGGAAGCTCGGCCAGCCGCTCGGCGGTGAGCGCGAACAGATCCGCCGGGCTCTCCACCCAGTCGCGCTCGACGAGCTGGTCGATCAGCTTCTCGCCCAGGCCGTCGACGTCCAGCGCCTTGCGGCTGGCGAAGTGCTTGAGCGCCTCCTTGCG
>NZ_JAMZBD010000647.1:0-1404 GCF_024158685.1 Halomonas sp. 707D4
CCGCGGGCGTGGCCGGCGAGCGCTTCGGGGTGCGCAACTCCGGCGCCACCGCCGTCATCGAAGGCTCGGGCGATCACTGCTGCGAATACATGACCGGCGGGCTGGTCTGCGTGCTGGGTGAAACCGGCGTCAACTTCGGCGCGGGCATGACCGGCGGCTTTGCCTACGTGCTGGACGAACAGCGCGACTTCGTGGACAAGTACAACCACGAGCTGGTGGAGATCCACCGGGTGAACACCGAAGCGATGGAGGCCTACCGCCGCCACCTGCGCGAGATGATCGAGGCCTACGTGGCCGAGACGGGCTCACGCCGCGGCGCCGCCATTCTGGAAGACTTCAGCGACTACGTGCGTCACTTCTGGCTGGTCAAACCGAAGGCGGCGAGCCTGGGTAGCCTGCTGGATCAATCTCGGCGTCAGCCGCAGTAAACCCGTGCCTACGCCGAGAGGAGAGAGATCATGGCCAACCGTTTGAGCAACGATTTTCAGTTCATCGACGTGGGTCGCAAGGACCCGCAGAAGAAAGAGGCGCACACCCGCGCCCGTGAATTCGCCGAAATCTACGAGCCGTTCAAGCCGACGGACGCGGCGAGCCAGGCGCACCGCTGCCTGCACTGCGGCAACCCGTACTGCGAGTGGAAGTGCCCGGTGCACAACTACATTCCCAACTGGCTGCAGCTCGTCGTGGAAGGCAACATCATCGAGGCCGCCGAGCTTTCCCACAAGACCAACTCGCTGCCGGAGGTGTGCGGCCGGGTCTGCCCCCAGGACCGCCTGTGCGAGGGGGATTGCACCCTCAACGACGGCTTCGGTGCGGTGACCATCGGCTCGATCGAGAAGTACATCACCGACACGGCCTTCGCCATGGGCTGGCGTCCGGACATGTCGAAGGTGGTGTGGACCGACAAGAAGGTCGCGATCATCGGCGCCGGCCCCGCGGGTCTCGGGGCTGCCGACATTCTCGCCCGCAACGGCGTCAAGCCCGTGGTGTTCGACCGCCACCCGGAGATCGGCGGGCTTCTGACCTTCGGCATTCCCGAGTTCAAGCTCGAGAAGAACGTCATGGAGCGCCGCCGCGCGGTGTTCGAGGAGATGGGCATCGAGTTTCGCCTCAACGTCGAGATCGGCGTGGACATCGAGTTCGATACCCTGGTGCAGGAGTATGACGCGGTGTTCCTCGGCATGGGCACCTACCAGTACATGGAAGGCGGCTTCCCGGGTGAAGACCTGCCCGGCGTCTACAAGGCGCTGGATTTCCTGATCGCCAACGTCAACCGCCGCCTGGGCTTCGAGAAGGACCCGGCGGACTACATCTCGATGGAAGGCAAGCGCGTGGTGGTGCTCGGCGGTGGCGACACGGCGATGGACTGCAACCGCACCTCGATTCGCCAGCGCGCGACGAGCG
>NZ_JAMZBD010000648.1:0-1401 GCF_024158685.1 Halomonas sp. 707D4
GCGCACCGGGAAGCGGCGATCGCTCGCGCCGGTTGCCCCGGCGAGCGATCGCCGCTTCCCGGTGCGCATCGACGCCGCCGAGCAGTGCCCGCGCTACGTCTCTCGGGTCATCGACGAGGTCGATCTCACCCGGCCGACACCGTTGTGGATGGTCGAGCGTCTGCGGCGCAGCGGCGTGCGCGCCATCGACCCGGCGGTGGATGTCACCAACTACGTCATGCTGGAGCTCGGCCAGCCGCTGCACGCCTTCGATCTCGACAATCTCCAAGGGGGCATCGAGGTGCGCATGGCCGGGGAGGGCGAGCGCCTGACCCTGCTGGACGGCCAGGACGTGGCGCTACGCACCGACACGCTGGTGATCGCCGATGCCTCCGGGCCGCTCGCCATGGCGGGCATCATGGGCGGCGAAGCCTCCGGGGTGAGCGACACCACACGCAGCCTGTTTCTCGAGGTCGCCTATTTCACGCCGCTGGCCATCGCCGGCAAGGCGCGCTCCTACGGGCTGCACACCGATGCCTCGCACCGTTTCGAGCGCGGCGTCGACCCGGCATTGACGCTCGACGCCATCGAGCGGGCGACCCAGCTGCTGATGGAGATCTGCGGCGGCGTGCCGGGGCCGGTCTGCACCAGCGAAAGCGAGGCACATCTGCCCACGGAGCGTGTCATCACGCTGCGCAAGGCGCGCCTGGCCCAGGCGCTCTCCAAGACGCTGGCCGACGATGACGTCGCCGACATTCTCGATCGCCTCGGCATGACCGCCGAGCGCGTCGAGGAGGGCTTTCGCGTCACGGCGCCGAGCTGGCGCTTCGATATCGCCATCGAAGAGGATCTGATCGAGGAAATCGCTCGCATCCACGGCTACAACAACCTGCCGGTCCGGCGTCCGGCGGCGCGACTGGCGCTTCGCCCGGCGAACGAGGCTAGGCTGACCCAGGCCCGGCTGCGCAACCAGATGGTCGCGCGCGGCTACCAAGAAGCGGTGACCTACAGCTTCGTCGCGCCGGAGCTGCAAAAGGCGCTCCTGCCCGAGGCGGTATCGCCGGTACTGGCCAACCCCATTTCGGCGGATCTGTCGGTGATGCGGGCCAGTCTTTTCCCGGGGCTGGTACGCGCCCTCGAGCACAACCTCAATCGCCAGCAGACCCGGGTACGTCTGTTCGAGACCGGGCTGGTGTTCGAAGGCGAACTCGACGCCCTCGTCCAGACGCCAATGATGGGGGCGCTGGCCTGCGGCTCGCGCGAAGTGGAGGGCTGGAGCAGCGCCAAGGACGCGATCGACTTCTTCGATCTGAAGGGTGATCTCGAGAGCCTTCTCGCGCTCGGCGGCAACCCCGGCGCCTGGCGCTTCGAGCCCGCCGAACATCCGGCGCTGCATCCGGGTCAGAGCGCGCGGATTGTGCA
>NZ_JAMZBD010000649.1:0-1399 GCF_024158685.1 Halomonas sp. 707D4
GGTGTGCCTTCGCTTGCCCCTCCCCCCCCGCCGCCGCCACCCGAACTGCATCCTTCCAAAGAAAGGGCACCCACCACGAAACCTGCCGACAACAGCAGTCTGTAACGACTATCCATGATGGGATACTCGAGAAAACATAGCGTCCATGTTTAAGCTCTTTTAATTAAGAGGGGGATTAAAGCAGTGGCATTTAAGGCTAAAAAAATTTGATTAGCAACGGCGTTGCCGAACATTAAAATCAATCCCCACCATTGATGACGATTACTATCGGGAGGACTGATAAGAGATATCGGAAGAATTTATTCAATGAATAAACATAAAAATAAATAACTGAAATATAATGCTTAAATTTACATAGAATCAGATATTATTCTCATTTACCGATAACTCCGAGTTTACAAATAATGATTGAAATAAATTCGCTTAAAAAATCGAATTTAACGAACAATGGACTCAAGAAGTCAAAAACAGACTTGATATAGGCATAGCCAATACTTTAAATCGGCTTTATCGATCATTTAAATCATCACGGTTAACGACAGTGATCGAAGACACCCGAACCCGCGCCTGAAAAGAAGTCGGTGACGGCGTGTCGAAAACTTTGCAGATAGCGCCTTGCGCAGACAGTTACGCCGTTTTCCGTTAGGGTGTGAGGCCCCACGACAACCGATCATCCGGCATGCAACAGCTTCTAGAAGAGATCACCCAGCAACTCGCCTTCGAGACCGAGCGCGGCAAGGTTGCCGATTACATCCCGCAGCTCGCCGAGGTGGACCCCGGCCAGTTCGGCATCAGCCTGGCCACGGTCGAGGGCGAGCGCTTCTCGGCGGGCGCCGCCGCCACGCCGTTCTCGATCCAGAGCATCTCCAAGGTGTTCACCCTGACCTTGGGGCTTGGCAAGCTCGGCGACGGACTTTGGACCAACGTCGGTCGCGAGCCATCGGGCGACCCTTTCAACTCGATCGTCCAGCTCGAGCACGAGAACGGCAAGCCGCGTAACCCGTTCATCAACGCCGGCGCCATCGCGGTAGTGGATGCGATCATGATGGGCCACGAACCGCGCGAAACGCTGGCCGAAATCCTGAGCTTCGTGCGCTACATCACCGATGATCAAAGCGTCTACTTCGACCACCTAGTGGCCGCCTCGGAAATGGCCCACAAGGATCGCAACGCCTCGCTTGCCCACTTCATGAAGGCCTTCGGGCGGCTGCGCCACGACGTCGACAAGGTGCTGGGCACCTACTTCCACCAATGCGCCATCGCCATGAGCTGCGAGCAGCTCGCCTGCGCCGGGCTGTTTCTCGCATCAAACGGCGTCAACCGGCCAGCCAACCTGCGCGTGGTCTCGCCCCAGCGAGCACGACGCATCAACTCATTGATGATGATGTGTGGCCACTAC
>NZ_JAMZBD010000650.1:0-1395 GCF_024158685.1 Halomonas sp. 707D4
CTCGGACAAAGTGACGTCGTCACGCAGCCCGTAGGGCAGCCAGGCGTTGTCACAGGCGTAGCACTGGGCGATGTCCGGGTGGCGCAGCGCCAGTGACCGGGCCACCGAAAGCCCGCCCACGCCGGAATCGAAAATGAGGACCGGGGCGCTCATCGCGCCCCGTCCCGCTCAGAGGAGGAGTCAGCCACAGCGCCCTCGCGCGTTCGTTGCAAAGGCGCCAGTTTAACACGCTCGGCCGGGCGCGGGACTAGACCTCGGGGACGTCGGCGTCGCGAAGCTCCGCGTAGAGTTCCGGGTAGGCGAGCTGCAGCCGCTCGAGCTCCTGCTCGGCCTTCTCGGGCAGGGCCTGACGGAGCTCTTCCATGTCCTCGGCGGAGAAGTGCTTGTCGATCAACGGGAAAAGCCCCTCGCGCTCGTGGCGCAGATAGGTGCGGTGCGCTTCGAGATAGGCGGCCAGGTCCTCGGCGAAGCGGTCCATCGGCAGCACGTTGTCCATCAGGATCATGTCGATGTCGTCGGAGAGCCTTGCAAGCGTCGGCTTGAGCGCGCGGTAGTCCTCGGCCATCTTCTCCATGAGCGGCAGCTCTTCCTGGGCGCGAGTCTCGAGGCGCTCGACGCAGATGCGCTCCAGAGGGGTAGCGAAATCGTCCATGTAGGAGAGAATGTAGTCGACCACTTCGCGCATCAGCTTGAAGTTGGGCCGCTCACCCTGGGCCAACGTCTTCTGCTTGAGCTGTAGAACATGGAGCATTCGCGCCATGTTGGCATGGTCCAGACGCAGTTGAGTTAACATGATTCCATCTCCTTAAAGAGGGTCGAGCCGCTCGCCTCGAGTCCCTGTCAAAGCGCTAGACGCGCGCGCGGGCAAGACAGTTTCTACTACAATTTCTACTACACTTGACGCTTTACCATGCGCTCGCGCCGGCGCGTTCGCAAGCCCGTCTCGCGCAAGGGGCCGCCTTAAGATTATGTTTTAAGGTAGCCGTGCGCAACGCGCTTTGCGAGACACGCCGGCGTCAGGCGCCGCCAGACGATGGAAGTGTGACCATGGATCTTTTCGAAAGCGCCCCGGGCTTTGCAGAAGGCGCACCGCTTGCCTACCGCATGCGCCCGCGCGACCTGGACGACTACGTGGGCCAGCAGGCGCTGGTGGGGCCGGGCAAGCCGCTGCGCCAGATGGCCACCGCGCATACCGTGCGCTCGATGATTCTGTGGGGCCCGCCGGGGGTGGGCAAGACGACGCTGGCAAAGCTTCTTGCCCGCGCCTGCGATGCGCGCTTCGAGCAGCTCAGCGCGGTGATGGCCGGGGTCAAGGAGATTCGCGCGGTGGTCGAGCGCGCCCAGGCGTCGAGGGCCTCCACCCTGCTGTTTCTTGACGAGATCCACCGCCTCAAC
>NZ_JAMZBD010000651.1:0-1384 GCF_024158685.1 Halomonas sp. 707D4
AAAGCGGCTCGTTCATCGCGTAGCGCCCGTGCCAGTTCTCGCCGCTGGCCACGGGAATCGGCTGGCCGGCGCGTACCGCCTCATAAGTGCCGATCTGCTCGGGCAGCACCGGCTCCTCGAACCAGTCGATGCCGAACGCCGCCGCGCGCTTTCCGACCTCGATGGCCTCCAGATAGTCGTAGCCGTGGTTGGCGTCGATCATCAGCCGCATGTCCGGCCCGATCGCCTCACGTACGGCCTCGATCACCTGAAGGTCCTCCTCCACGTCGAAGCCGATCTTGATCTTGACGGCGTGGAAGCCTTCGTCACGATAGCGCGCGACCTCTGCGGTCACGTCGCTGATCCGATCGACCCCTTCGCGGCGAAACGAGCCGGTGGCGTAGGCACGCACGCTGTCGCGAAAGCGCCCGCCGAGCAGCGTCGAGATCGGCACGCCGAAATGCTTGCCCTTGATGTCCCAGAGCGCAATGTCGATACCGCTCAGCGCCGTCATGGTCAAGCCTCGCTGACCCTGGTCGCGCAGCCGGTTGTATAACGCCAGCCAGATCTTCTCGGTTTCCAGCGGGTCTTCGCCGACCAGCCATTGGGCGTAGGTTTCGACGACCCGCGCATTGGCCCTGGCCGGGCCCAGGCACTCTCCCCAGCCGACGGTACCATCGTCGCAGATGACCTCGACCAGGCAGTGCTGGCGGCGGGCAAACGACATCGAGGCGCTCTCGAAAGCCGTTTCCAGGGCGTGGTCAAGAAGGTGCGTCTTGACGGCGATCACTCTCATTTGCACTCTCCTCGCGCGTTATCTGAATAGCCCGGGCAGGGTCAGCGAAATCGCCGGAACGTAGGTCACCAGCATCAAGGCGACGAACAGCGCCAGAAAGAACGGCCAGATGGTGCGCACCGCGTGCTCGATCTTGATCTTGCCGATCACACAGCCCACGAACAGGCATGCCCCGACCGGTGGCGTGCAAAGCCCCAGCCCCAGGTTCATCATCATGATGATGCCGAACTGGATCGGGTCCATGCCGAACTGCATGGCCACCGGCAAAAAGATCGGCGTGCAGATCAGGATCAGCGCCGCCATGTCCATGATCATGCCCAGAATCAAAAGGATGATGTTGAGCAGCAAAAAGATCACCAGCGGCCGGTCGGAAATGGCGATGAGTCCGGTCGTGAGCATCTCCGGCACGTTGTAGAGCGCCAGCAGGTAGGAGAACGCCGAGGCGCAGCCCACCAGGATCATGACCAGCGACGTGGTCTTGACCGACTGGACGACCGCCGCCTTGAACGAGGCCCAGGTCAGCTCGCGGTAGACGAGCCCGGTGACGATGATCGCGTAGATCGCGCCGAAAGCGCCGGACTCGGTCACGGTGAGAATGCCCGAGAGCAC
>NZ_JAMZBD010000652.1:0-1383 GCF_024158685.1 Halomonas sp. 707D4
GTGCCGGCTTGAACTACACCCGCTTCTCCGGCGAGCCGAGCAACGTCGACGTGCGTCGCAGCTACGGCGCCATCGGCCAGGCCGGTGTCGACCTGGCGGTCACCGAAAACGTCTCGCTCAACAGCTACGTGAGCTACGCCGATGTCGACTCCGACATTCGCGTGGGCGGCGAGACCGTCGGCAAGGTGGACATGGAGCCCGTCACCGTCGGTGGTGGCGTGACCTTCCGCTTCTAGCATGTAACGATCGAGTCCTTCGATCATCCTGAAACGCCCGGCGAATGCCGGGCGTTTTCGTGTACAGTGATGGCCCATTTTCCGCCGTGCCCGTCGCGTACACAATCGAGGAGAAGCCCATGGCGCCGACCTTCGTCGATACCCACTGTCACTTCGATTTCCCGCCGTTTCACGGCGACGAATCCCGCAGCCTGGCGCTCGCCCGTCAGGCCGGGGTGGAAAAGATCATCGCGGTGGGCGTCACGGCCGCGCGTTTTGCCGGCGTGGTGGCATTGTCCGAACGCTATCCCGAGATCCATGCAGCGCTCGGCATTCATCCCATGGCGATCGGTGACTATCGCGACGAACACCTCGATGAGCTCGAGGCGTGGCTTGCCAAGCGCCCCGACAAGCTCGTGGCGATCGGCGAGATCGGGCTGGATCTGTACATCGATAATCCGCAGTTCGAACGCCAGGAGGCCTTGCTGAAGGCGCAGCTTTCCTTGGCGCGGCGCTTCGATCTGCCGGTCATCCTGCACTCCCGGCGCACCCACGACAAGCTCGCCATGCACTTGAGGCGCATCGACGTGCCGCGACGCGGCGTGGTCCACGGTTTTGCCGGTAGCCTGCAGCAGGCGCGCGCTTTCATCGAGGCGGGCTATTTCATCGGCGTGGGCGGCACCATGACCTACGAGCGCGCCACCAAGACGCGCAACACCCTGGCGAATCTGCCCCTGTCGTCGCTACTGCTCGAGACGGACTCGCCGGACATGCCGGTACAGGGCTTTCAGGGCGAGCCCAATCGCCCCGAGCGCATCGCGTTGATCTGGCAGAGCCTGTGCGAGATTCGCCGGGAGCCGCCGGAGGAGATCGCCACAACTCTTCGCGACAACACCCGGCGGCTGTTCGGTATCTAGACGTGACAGGCCATGGCTGAGCGTCAGGGGGTCAGGTTCTCGAAGCCCGTCTCGGTCACCAGCACGTTGTCCTCGATGCGGATACCGCCGCAGTTGATCAGCGCATCCACCCGTGGCCAGTCGATCGCCACGCCGCGCTCCTTGAGCGGGGCCAGCAGCATGGGAATGAAGTAGAGCCCCGGCTCGATGGTGACCACCATGCCCGGGGCGAGCGTGCGCGTCAGCCGCAGCGCCGGGTGTTGGGCGGGCGC
>NZ_JAMZBD010000653.1:0-1380 GCF_024158685.1 Halomonas sp. 707D4
GATAGCGAGTTGGCCCGCCAGTATGGCGTCTTCCCGCTACCATCCGGCGCTGGCGGTACCCTGACGATGCCCATGACCGACCGCATACGCGTCACAACCTGCTGGCCGCCTTCACGTCCGAGCAGGAGGAGATGCTGATTGCCGCTCGCGCATTCCTGCGGCTCGGCCTGGATGATCTCTTCGTCGTGGCTCTTGAGTTCCTGAGCCTTCGAGTGTCTCGCTCGGGCCTGCACCGCATGCTCCAGCGGCGCGAGGTGCCGACACTGGTATAACAAGCTCGTCAGGATGCGGAAGATACTTGCTCATTGAGACCGCCGTCATAAACGACATATATTTAATAAAAAAAGCTATCAGGATATAAACAATGAGTTCAAAGGCACCGGACCTGCCACAGCCAGATACCAATCAGCCTCACCAAGCAGGGGAGACGCAAGCCATCCCTGCGGGCCGTATTACCTATCTTGCCCCAAAACCTCTGCCTACTGGCCACGAGACGCTAGATTTAAACGGCTCCATCAGTAGTCTTAATGAAAGATACCTAGATGTGGGTGGGTGGTACATGGATGTTTTTGGCTGGCAACTACTGACCGGGGTAACGTCTTTTTTGTTTTTGTTCTCAGCATTGTTCGGTCCAGGCTTGGCTTGGTTAATATTAACTAATGCTTCGTTAGCCTCTATGTTAGAAACTTTTAAGTTTGGCGCATGGGTAGGTTTAGCGGGAGGAGGAGCAGTTTTTTTAATAATGTATTCAGGCCACTGGACAGCGCTTAAACGCTTACGCAACGCTTCCCCAGTACGCTTTCATCGCCAACGTCGTGAAGTCTGCTTTGTAGTAGATGACAAAAAGGAAACCGTCATTGTGCCTTGGGAGTCGCTCATGGCTTGGGTAGTCGAGGCACGCGGTGTTACTCAGTACGGTGTGCAGCAACAGTTCGGTATAGGCATGGGCTACGCGCATCCTGAAACGGGTCACTGGTTAAAAATCGAGTTCATGACCTTTGCCAAGCCTTTGGCAATCAGCCAATGGGAAGCCGTGCGCGCTTATATGGAATATGAGGTCAACTCGTATGACGAAATACAGGATCCGCTAACCGCGCGCGAAGAAAATGATCCCCCTTGGGAAGGCGTGCATACCCTGCGTAGGGCGCGCCGTCGCATGAATGAGCGCCGAGCCAGCGGCGAAATCGATTGGCTCTACTGGGGCGCCTGGTATGCAATAGATATTATTCAGCTTTGGAATTTGCCAGGTTACTTGACCGAGTGGGATAACCGACGGCTTCACAAGGCGCGACCAAACCTGTTGCCACCAGAAATGGTCGAATGGTCAAAACCGTTGCCCGAAGAGCAATGGGCAAAGCCCAGCGACGAGCTGGTAATGTT
>NZ_JAMZBD010000654.1:0-1375 GCF_024158685.1 Halomonas sp. 707D4
GCGACCACGTCTTCCTCAAGCTCGACCACCTGGGTGAAGAGGTGCTGGGCAAGCGCCTGCCGGGTATCGTCGAACTCTCCAAGACCTTCGCCCACGTCGACCCGGCCAAGGACCCGATCCCGGTCGTGCCGACCTGCCACTACATGATGGGTGGTATCCCGACCAACGTTCACGGTCAGGCCATCATGCAGAACGAGGCCGGCGAAGATCAGATCATCAACGGTCTGTTCGCCTGCGGCGAAGCGGCTTGCGTCTCGGTCCACGGCGCCAACCGCCTGGGCGGCAACTCGCTTCTCGATCTCGTGGTCTTCGGCCGCGCGGCGGGCATGTTCATCGAAGGCGCGCTCAACGAAGGCATCGAGTACCTGGACGCCTCCGAGTCCGACATCGAGACCGCGATGAAGCGCATCACCCGCTGGAACGAGTCCGAGGGCGGCGAAAGCATCCCCGCGCTCAAGGCGGAGCTTCAGGACATCATGCAGAACTCCTTCGGCGTATTCCGCGAAGAGGAGAACATGCAGGAGGGCGTGAAGAAGCTGGCGGCCCTGCGCGAGCGTATCGCCAATGCCCACCTGCCGGACAAGTCCAACGCGTTCAACACCGCGCGTGTCGAAGCGCTCGAGCTCGACAACCTTATGGAAGTGGCGGAAGCAACGGCGATTGCTGCCCTCGAGCGTAAAGAGAGCCGTGGTGCGCATTCGCGCTACGACTACCCCGACCGTGATGACGTCAACTGGTTGAAGCACTCGCTCTACTTCCCGCTCACCAAGGAGCTGAAGCAGCGCGACGTCAACTTCAAGCCGAAAACCGTTGATATGTTCGAGCCGAAGGTTCGTACCTACTAATCTTCGCCGGGGTCGGCAAGCGTCGGCCCCTGCACCGAGAGGGAGTCACAATGTCCAATCTTCAGGTATCCATATACCGCTACAACCCGGAAACCGACTCCGCGCCGTACATGCAGGAGTTCCAGGTCGACACCAAAGGTCGCGATCTGATGGTGCTGGACGTTCTGCACCTGATGAAGGAGCAGGACAGCGGCCTGGCGTTTCGTCGCAGCTGCCGTGAAGGCGTGTGCGGCTCCGACGGCATGAACATGAACGGCAAGAACGGCCTGGCGTGCATCACGCCGCTGTCCGACGTGGTCAAGGGCGGCAAGCTGACCCTGCGCCCGCTGCCGGGTCTTCCGGTCATCCGTGACCTGGTCGTCGACATGGCGATCTTCTACAAGCAGTACGAGCGCATCGAGCCGTACCTGCAAAACGACACGCCGGCGCCCGCCATCGAGCGTCTGCAGTCGCCGGAAGACCGCGACAAGCTCGACGGCTTGTACGAGTGCATCCTGTGCGCGTGCTGCTCTACCTCGTGCCCGTCGTTC
>NZ_JAMZBD010000655.1:0-1374 GCF_024158685.1 Halomonas sp. 707D4
GCCGGCGAGTGGCCGCCGCTCTTGCGCGCGCTGTGCGTGGCGCTGGTGTTCCTGCTCGCCTTCGGCGGGCTCGTCTGGTGGGAGGTCAGCGACAAGCGCGCCAAGCTCGCCGAGGAGAAGCGCCAGGAAGCACGCCTTCTCAGCGAGTACCGGGTAAAGGCGTCGGAAGTGGCGCTGCTGCCCAACGTGCAGAACCAGCTGACCGACCTGGAGGAGCAGATGGGGCGCATGCGCGCCATGCTGCCCACCAGCGCCGAGATTCCCTCGCTTCTGGACAGCATCAGCGACGCCGCGGTGGACAACCGGCTGACCATCGAGGTGATTCGCCTGCGTGCCACGGTCAGCAACGAGCACTACATCGAGCATCCGCTGGATATCCAGGTGCGCGGCGGCTACCACCAGCTGGCGAGCTTCGCCGCCGACATCAGCCAACTGGCGCGCATCGTCACCCAGCACGACCTGACCATCGCGCCGGTCGACGGCCAGGGCGACAGCCTGCGGCTCTCGCTGGTCGCGCGCACCTACAGCTACCTCGACGACCCCACGACCGCGCAGGTGACGCCATGATGCCCGCGCGTCTGGCCGCCCTGGGCGTCGTCGCGCTGCTCGCGGGCTGCAGCGACGCCAACCTCGACCAGCTCGATGCCACCCTGGCGGACATTCGCCGCGCCCCGAGCCAGCAGGCGGCGCTCGCGATCGCGGCGATCCCCCCGCCGGTGGTGCTGAACTACCAATATAGCGATGCGCGCAGCCCGTTCTTGGCGCCTGGCCGCCCGATGGCCAGTGCGACCATTGCCCCGGGCACGAGCGCCCTGGCCCCGGACACCCAGCGGCCTCTGGAGCCGCTCGAGGCCTTCGCGCTCCAGTCGCTGCGCCTGGTCGGCACCCTCGAGATGGGCGGGCGGCGCCTGGCCATGATCGCCACGCCCGACGGCAATGTGACCAGCGTGCGCGAGGGCAACCACCTGGGTGCCAACTACGGCCAGATCACCCGTATCACGCGCGACGAGGTGCGCCTTCTCGAGCGCGTCTTCGACGAGCGGGAGGGCTGGCGGGAGAGCCCGGCGGCACTTTCGCTTGCGCCCTGACAACCACCATCACGATCGATCGATGTCTACCCGGAAGCCTTGTCTATGGTCATCACCGCTCGCACCACCTTCGCGCTGTTTCTGATCGCCTGCTGGCCCGCCTGGGCCGGCGCCTCGGTGCTGACCGATCTCGAGGTGCGCGACGCCCCTCAGGGCGAGGTGGAGCTGCTGCTCTCCTTCGACGGCGCTCCGGGCGAGCTCACCGGCTACGCGCTCCAGGCGCCACCGCGCCTGGCGCTGGACCTGGCCGAGACCCAGAACGGCCTGGCCCGGCGCGATCTGCCGG
>NZ_JAMZBD010000656.1:0-1368 GCF_024158685.1 Halomonas sp. 707D4
TAGTAGGGGGTCTGGTTCCAGTCCAGGTTGGCGCTGGTGTTCTCGTCCGGCGTGCGCAGCCCCGCCTTGCCGGCCATGGTCCAGCTGTCGAAGGCTTCGACGCTGGCCTGCTGACGCTCCCATTGGCCTGCCTGGCGGCCGCTTTCATCCGTGGGCGCCTGGGTGGCGCAGCCGGCCAGCGCCAGCAGGGCGACGCCGGCCATCAGCGCCCGCGCGGGACGGGCGACGGCGTGGAAGGGCGAGGCGATAGGGTAGGCGGTCGGCATGGTCAAACTCCGTGTTGGGTGATACGCCCCGAGTCGTTCGAGGCGTTAGTCGTTCGAAGCGTTAGTGCATGAAGAAGGCGCGCTCCGTGTCATGGCGCGCCGAGTTCCGGATGGCGCTGCAGCAGCTCGTCGATGTGCGGCTGTTCGCCGCCACGGGCCTGAATGCGGCGCACCAGGGCGCGGGCATCCTCGCTGCGGCCCAGGGCCTGGAGCACCTCGGCCAGGTGCGCGGCGACCTCCTGGTCCGGCATCCGGGCGTAGGCGCTTTCGAGCCAGGGCAGGGCGGCCTCGGGGTCGCCCAGACGAAACTGCACCCAGCCCATGCTGTCGAGCACCGCCGGATTGTCCGGCTCGAGCTCGTAGGCGCGCTCGATCAGCTCGCGCGCCTCAACGAGGCGTCCGGGCGGGCCGGCATCGGCCAGCGTATAGCCCAGCGCGTTGAGCGCGGCGGCATTGCCTGGCTCGGCGTCGATGATGCGGCGCAGGTCGCGCTCCATCAGGTCGATGTCGCCGCGCTCGAAAGCGCGCATCGCCCGAAGATAGCGAAGCCCGGTGTCCTCCGGCGTGCGCGTCACTTCTCGGTCGAGCAGCGCCTCGGCCTCGCGGCCCATCCCCTGGGCGTCGAGCAACTGCACTTCCAGCAGCACCAGGTCGCTGAAGTAGGTGTCGTGGCGCATGCGCTCGATACGCAAGAAAGCGCGCGCATCGACCAGCCGATCCTCGTCGATCAGCATCTGGGCGGCGCTGGCGCGAGAGGGCAAAAACTCGCTGCCTTCGCGCACCTGGCGATAGTAGAGCAGCGCGTTGTCGGGGTCGCCCTGGGCCTGAGTGACGGCGCCGAGCAGATAATAGGCGAGATCGGGAACGTTCTCCTGGCCGATCAGCGGCTGCAGCAGGCGGTAGGCCGGCGCCGGTCGCTCCTCTTCCAGGTAGAGCTGGGCCAGCGCCACGCGCAGCTCCTCGCCGCCGCCGTGGCTTTCGAGCAGCGCGTCGGTCTGCGCCTCGGCGCCCTGGATGTCGCCCAGGCGAATGTTGGCCTGGGCAAGCATCAGCACGAAGCGAACGTCGTTCGGGGCGAGCTCGAGTCCCCGGCGGGCGGCGT
>NZ_JAMZBD010000657.1:0-1367 GCF_024158685.1 Halomonas sp. 707D4
CAACGAGACTCAGCTGGGCCATTTTCGCAACCGCTACATCGGCTTCGTCTACCAGTTCCACCATCTTCTGGCCGAGTTCAGCGCGCTGGAGAACGCGGCGTTGCCGTTGATCATTCGCGGCCAGCGCAAGAAGGAGGCGGAGAAGCGCGCCATGGCGATTCTGGAGCGGGTGGGCATGAAGGCCCGCGCGGACCACAAGCCCGGCGAGCTTTCCGGCGGCGAGCGCCAGCGCGTGGCGATCGCACGCGCCTTGGTCACCGACCCGAGCCTCGTGCTGATGGACGAGCCCACGGGAAACCTGGACCAGACCACCGCCGGCACCATCCTCACCCTGATGGACGAGCTGGCCCGTGAAAGCGCCTGCGCCTTCGTCATCGTGACCCACGACCCGGGCCTTGCCGCCCACCAGGACCGCGTGCTGCGACTCGACGCGGGCAAGCTCCTCGAGCAGGAAAGGGCGCCCGCCTAGGGCGCTAGTCGTCGAACTCGGATTCGATACGTGCCCGACGCTGCCGGCGCTTTTGCCGGCGGCGTTTCCAGTTGTGAGAGACGTGCCAGCGCCAGATCAGGCGGATGGCGATATTGGCCAGCACCGCGACGATGATCGCCGTCACCACCGACCCCAGAAACAGCGGCGGCACGATGTCGTGCATCTGCTCGGCCAGCCAGCGGGTCGAGATCCGCGACGGCGCCTCGCGCACCGGCGCGCCCATCAGATAGGTTCCCACCCGATAGTTGAAGTAGAAGATCACCGGCATGGTCAGCGGGTTGGTGATCCACACAAGGCTCACCGATAGCGCCAGGTTGCAGCGAAACACCCGCGCGCCGAGGGCCGCCACCATCATCTGCAGCGGGATCGGCAGCATCGCGCAGAACAGCCCGACGCTGAAGGCGTTGGCCACGCTCTTGCGCGTCAGAAGCCAGAGCCCGGGGTCGGCGATCAGCGGCGCCATGAAGCGCAGCGAGCGCTGGCGCCTCAAGGTATCGGGCCTGGGCATGTAGCGCTGCAGGAAACGGCGCGGCATGTGGGGTACTCTTGGAAATAGTGCGCCCTATTATCCACATCGCGCAGCGCTTCGGCTACGCCGAGCGTTTAACGCCGAAGGCGGAGGAACGATGCAGCGAGGGATGGTCATTCCAGCGGCACTGGCCGCCCTCGGCGCGGCGCTGCTGACCTGGCAAAGCGGAGGCGAAGGGCGTCTGGGCCCGTGGGTCGGCGCGCTGGCGCTGATCATGCTGGTAATCGTCAACCGCTCGCCGCGGGCGATCGTCTGGCTGGCCGTCGCTGGCTGGGTGTTCGTCGCCGTTCACCACCAGTGGCAGCGCCAGCTGCCGGCGGGCCTGGCAGGCCAGGATCTGCAGGTAGA
>NZ_JAMZBD010000658.1:0-1365 GCF_024158685.1 Halomonas sp. 707D4
GCATGGACGTGGTCAATGCCATCAAGGGCGTGGCCACCACCCGCCGTGGCATGCATGCCGACGTGCCCGCCGAGGACGTCATCATCGAGCGCGCCTACGTCAAAGAAGACTGAGCGGGGGTATCATGCGCACTCTGCTGGTAGCCGACACGCACTTGAGCGGTGACACGCCCGAGATCAACCAGGGCTTCTACCGTTACCTGGAGCATACCGCCCAGGGAGCCGACGCGCTCTATATCCTGGGGGATCTGTTCGATGCCTGGATAGGCGATGACGTGCTCGACACGCCGCACCCCGTCGCTGCCGTTGCGCGTGAAGTGATCACTCGGCTGCGCGCGCTCAGCGATGCGGGCACGCGGGTCTACTTCCAGCACGGCAACCGCGACTTCCTGCTCGGCGAGCGCTTTCTCGCCGCCTGTGGCGCCGAGGCGCTGCCCGAGGTGCACGAGGTCGAGCTCGAGGGGCTGCCCGTGGTACTGCTGCACGGCGACAGCCTCTGCACCCGGGACGAGCCCTACATGGCGTTTCGCGCCCAGTCGCGAAGCCCCGAGTGGCAAGCGCAGATACTCGCCATGCCGCTGCAGGAGCGGGTGGCACTGGCCGGCAAGCTGCGCCTGGAATCGAGCAGCGCCAACGCCGACAAGGCGCAGGCGATCATGGACGTCACCGAGGCCGAGGTGATCGCCCTGATGCACCGGCTGGGCGTGAGCGTGATGATCCACGGCCACACCCATCGCCCGCAGGTGCATACGCTCAGCGTCGAGGACGTGCCCGCCCGGCGCTTCGTGCTGGGTGACTGGAGCACGAGCCACGGTTTCGACATCGTACTCGAGCGCCGTGACGGCCGAACGCCCGAGCCCGAGCTTCGCCGCTTCGAGTTGGCGTCACCACCTGGCGCACGCTAGCGCAGGCACTCAGATACGAAAAAGCCGATCCAAGGATCGGCTTTTTTGATGACGAACGCTCGTGTCCGAGTGGACGAGAACCTCAGCGCTCGATGTCGGCGTCGTCGCGCAGTGCCTTGACCAAGCCTTCGAGCGCCGCCTGGGCACGCATCTGCTCGGCGAACTGGACCATGAACTCGCCCAGCTGGTCGTCGTCGGCACTACCTTGCTCGACGCTGTCCAGCGCCACGACGCTTACCGTACCGGGCATGGCGATACTCGCGAAACGGCTTTCGCCCTCCTCCGGGCGCGGCAGGCGGAACACGCCATCGATCAGCGCAGCGGGCAGCGTGGCCGGGCCCTGGCGCGAGACGTCGCTGGCCTCGAGCCAGGTGACATCGACCTCGTCGCCGGCTTCGAGCGCCGCCACCAGCCGATCGGCCTCGTCCTGCAGCGCGCGCTGGCGCTGCGCGGCGGCGACG
>NZ_JAMZBD010000659.1:0-1362 GCF_024158685.1 Halomonas sp. 707D4
CCCACCGGGCGCACCTCGGATGGCCGCGTGGAGGCGGTGCGCCCGTCGGAGTACCTGGAGTTCGCCCTGCCCGATCTGCCCTACCGCACCCTCAGCCAGCTCAAGCGTGGCCAGACGCCCTGGCAGGCGGGGCTCGACCTTCACGGCTATACCCTGGAGGAGGCGCGCACCGAGCTCGAGAGTTTTCTGACCGACGCCGCCGCCCAGCGCCTTCACTGCGTGCTGGTGGTACACGGCAAGGCCTGGGGCGCCACGGCGGACTTCCCTGTGCTCAAGAGCCACACCAACGCCTGGCTCAGGGAGTGGCCGGGGGTGCTGGCGTTCTGCTCGGCGGTGGACGCCGACGGCGGCACCGGCGCGCTCTACGTGCTGCTGCGCCGCCCGCGCTGAGTCGGCCCTGCCGTTTCCCTATTCGGTGGCATCGGAGGCGATGCCCGGCATGCGCCGCTCCAGCGCCTCGTCGCCCATGTGGCGGCCCAGGCGGATCAGGTCCTTGGCGCGGTGGAACTCGTAGGTGCTGCACACCGTCTTGGGAATCTCGATCAGCACGTCCGGCGGGTAGCCCGCCACCTTGTACTTGGCCAGCGCCGCCTGGGTGATGTCGAAGGACTCGAGGATCATGTCGAGCTTGCCCCACTCGCGCTGCCCGCGCGCCTCGAGACTCTCCTCCCCCTCGTCGTCGTTCTGGGCACCGAAGCCGTCCCACAGCCGCCGGGTGGCGGCGCGCACCTCGCTCATCCAGCCCCCCAGGCGAGCCTCCCGGTCGCGCTCCTGCTGGCTGCGCGCCTCCACCTCCTTGGGCAGGAGTTCTTCCAGCGTCACCGGTTGTGGACTGTGGGCGGTGACGTTCACCGCCACCACCAGATCCGCCTCGTGGGCGGAGAGGATCGGCATCATCGGCAGCGGGTTCAACAGCCCGCCATCCACCAGCACCTGATCGTTCAGGTGCACCGGGGTGATCACCCCGGGCACCGCGATGGAGGCGCGAATGGCGCGCAAGAGCGGCCCCTTCTGGAACCACACCTCGCGCTGGCGCACGAGATCCGTTGCCACGGTGGTCACCGGGATGGGCAGGTCTTCGATCAGCGTGTCGCCGATCAGGGACTCGAGCTTGCTCATCACCTTGCTGGCGCGCATCGCGCCCATCGGGCTCCAGGTCACGTCGACGAGCTTCAATACGTCCAGGTAGTCCAGGTTGCACACCCACTCGCGGTACGCGGGCAGCTTGCCGGAGGCGTAGATGCCGGCGATCAAGGCGCCCATCGAGCAGCCGGCGATCGAGATGATCTCGAAGCCGCGCGCCTCCAGCGCCTCGATCACGCCGATGTGGGCATAGCCCCGCGCCCCGCCGCTGCCCAGTAC
>NZ_JAMZBD010000660.1:0-1361 GCF_024158685.1 Halomonas sp. 707D4
CCTTGCGCTCGATTCCGCCATCGATCCGCCAGGCCGCCCTCGGTATCGGCGCCTCGCGGGTGCAGACGGTCTTTCATCACGTCCTGCCGCTGGCGCTGCCGGGCATTCTCACCGGCTCGATCCTGGGCGTGGCCCAGGCGCTGGGCGAGACTGCGCCGCTTCTGTTGATCGGCATGAACGCGTTCGTGGCCAACGTGCCGAGCACGCCGCTCGAGCAATCCACGGCGCTGCCGGTGCAGATCTACCTGTGGCAGGGCAACGAGCTTCGCAACTTCTTCGAGGCGCGCACCTCGGCGGCGATCATCGTGCTGCTGGGGCTCATGCTGAGCCTTAACGCGCTGGCCATCTGGCTGCGCAAAAAATTCGAGACGAGGTGGTAAGTGGATACTCCTACGCACTCCCCAAGCCAAGCCCCTTCGGCGGCCACGCCCAGCGTGAGCCTCGGCAACGGCGAAAGCCGCGTCAGCCGCGCCAAGGACAAGGTCAAGCTCAAGGCCGAAAGCGTCGACGTCTTCTACGGCGACACCCAGGCGATCAAGAGCATCGATCTGGACATCTATGAAAACGAGGTGCTGGCCTTCATCGGCCCCTCGGGTTGCGGCAAGTCGACGTTTCTGCGCTGCCTGAACCGCATGAACGACACCATCGACATCTGCCGGGTGGAGGGCCGGATCACCCTGGATGGCAAGGACATCTACGCGCCGGAGCGTGACGTGGTGCTGCTGCGTGCCCAGGTGGGCATCGTGTTCCAGAAGCCCAACCCGTTCCCCAAGTCGATCTACGAGAACATCGCCTACGGGCCGCGCCTGCATGGCCTGGCCAAGCGCAAGGCGGAGCTCGACGACATCGTCGAGAGCAGCCTGCGCCGCGCGGGGCTGTGGGAGGAGGTCAAGGATCGCCTCGACAAGCCCGGCACCGGGCTTTCCGGCGGCCAGCAGCAGCGTCTGTGCATCGCGCGCACCGTGGCGGTGAGCCCGGACGTGATCCTGATGGACGAACCCTGCTCGGCGCTCGACCCCATCGCCACCGCCAAGGTAGAGCAGCTGATCGACGAGCTCAGCGAGAGCTACACCATCGTGATGGTGACCCACAACATGCAGCAGGCCGCGCGCGTGGCCGACCGCACCGCGTTCTTCCACATGGGGGATCTGGTCGAGGTCGACTCCACCGACAACATCTTCACCAACCCGCAGGATCAGCGCACCCACGACTACATCACCGGCCGCTTCGGCTAGGCCGCCGGCTCGTGTGAGGCAGAAGCGAAAAGGCACGCGTCGGACGCGTGCCTTTTTCGTTGGTCGGCGGCGCGGCTAGTCGATCAGCTCGACCGCCACCGCCGTGGCCTCGCCGCCGCCGATGCA
>NZ_JAMZBD010000661.1:0-1359 GCF_024158685.1 Halomonas sp. 707D4
GCTGGAGAGCGAGCGGGCGATCTCCGGACCGATCAGCGCCACCATGCCCACCGGCCCCGCCACCGCCACCGCAAGCCCCGTGAGCACCACGGAGAGCGCGAGCACCTGCAGCCGGCAGGCACGCACCTTCACCCCGAGCCCGCAGGCCACCGCATCCTTGAAGCGCAGAAGCGAGAGCGAGCGCGCCAGCACCAGGGCCAGCAAGAGCCCTACCGCCAGCCCCACGCCCAGAAGCCATACCGCGCTCCCCGAGCGGGCGTTGAGCGTGCCCACGGTCCAGGGGTAGGCGGCGTTGGCGGTATCGATGGGCACCTTGGCGAGAAAGAACTGGGTGAGCGCACCGAACACCGCCCCCACGCCGATACCGGCGACGATGAACCGATACCCTTGAGTGCCGCTGCCGGCGGAAAGCCCGAAGGTGATCACGGCGGCGGTGGTGGCGCCGGCCAGCGCCATGGCCGGGGGCGCGATGGAAAACCCCATGCCCAGGATGGAGGCCACCGCAAAGGCCGTGGCGCCGTTGTCGATGCCGATGATGCCGGGGGTCGCCAGGCGATTGCGCGCCAGGGTCTGCATCAACACGCCCGCCAGGGCAAAGGCCGCGCCGGTGAAGCAGGCCGCCGCCAGGCGCGGCAGGCGAAGCTCCTGGACCATGAAGGTGGTCATCATGTCACCGCGCCCGGTGAGCGCGGCGATTACCTCGCCGGGCGATACCGCCACGCTGCCCAGGCTCAGGTAGAGCACGCCGACCACGGCGATGGCAAGCGCCAGCCCGGCGTTGACCGCCACGGCGCGGCGCTCGATAAGCACGCTGCGGGCGTTGCCGCGCGAGTGCCAGGCCAGGCGCCAGTAGCCCGGCGGGGTGAGCGCAGATGTGGCCTTGCGCTCAGCCATGCGGCGCGGGTGGCTTGTCGAGAAGCCCTCGAGGTAGCCGGGGGCGGAGGTTGTCTTGGTTGCCATAGTCGGTCATTGAGTGAATTAGAGCATGGGCAGGCGCCGGGCGCGAACCACCGCGATGAGCACCGGCGCCCCGCACAGCGCCGTGAGCACGCCAAGCGGCAGCTCCGAAGGCGCCACTACCACCCGCGAGACGATGTCGGCGCCGAGCACGATCAGAGGGCCGATCGGCAGGCAGAACCACAGCGTGCGGCGAATGTCCGGCCCGGTGAGCGCCCGGGCGACGAAGGGCACCACCAGGCCGACGAAGGCGATGGGGCCGGCAATCGCCGTGGCCGCCCCCACCAGCAGCGCCACGCAGCCGATCACGATCCAGCGGATCAGCCCCGGACGGTGGCCAAGCCCGGAGGCGGCGCGCTCGCCCAGCGCCAGCGCGGCCAAAGGCCGGGCGGTGAGCGCCAC
>NZ_JAMZBD010000662.1:0-1356 GCF_024158685.1 Halomonas sp. 707D4
CATCGTGCTCTACAACGTGCTTTCGGTATGGGTGCTCTCGGTCTACCAGCCCGGCCAGACCACGAACTGGCGCGCGATGCTCAAGAATATCGCCACCAATCCCTTGATCATCTCGGTCCTGCTGGCCATTCCCTTCACGGCGCTGTCGATCGAGCTGCCGAGCTGGGTGATGACCTCGGGCGACTATTTCGCCTCGCTGACGCTGCCTTTGGCGCTGATCTGCATTGGCGCCACCCTGTCCGCGGCCAGCCTGCGCAGCGGCCATCAGGTCGCGCTCAGCTCGAGCTTGATGAAAATGGCGATCCTGCCGGCAATCTCCACCGTGGCGGCCTGGGGTTTGGGATTCAGCGGCCCGCAGCTGGGGCTTCTGTTTCTGTTCTTCGCAAGCCCCACGGCGGCGGCCAGCTTCGTGATGACCAAGGCGATGAACGGCAACGTGACCCTCGCCGCCAACATCATCGCCCTGACCACCTTGATGGCGAGCATCAGCATCACCCTCGGCATCTTCCTACTTCGCCTGGCCGGCTGGATTTGACCCGCCCGGTTGGCCTGGCGCCGGCACCGCGCTATACTACGCGCCCCATCCAAGCGACAAGTCCCTGTAGCTCAGTAGGATAGAGCAGCCGCCTCCTAAGCGGCAGGTCGCAGGTTCGACTCCTGCCAGGGACGCCATTTTTTGTTCTCCATCTCTTTATAGCGCGATACGTAAGTGATCGAGCAGCCAACGTCTGCCCGTTCACGGTAATCGAATAACGTATGACTTCAACTACGCCCCGCCTTCGTGCGGGGCGTTCGCGTGTGACGCCAGCCCGATGGAGAGGGCGCGCCTTGTGAAGCTGACAGCGGCGTGCAGGGCACCGTTGCCACCCCGGCACCCACCGACCGCGATCGACGCCGCGCCAATGCTGGGCTGGCTGGTGAAAATGGGTGCATGTAAATCATGTGAATTCATGCTGGGTTATGCACATTTAAGGGATGGGATGGGTAGCAATAATCTAAAGCTGGGCTGTCGGTTGGCCGATAGCTAAACAGGACATTCCTAACAAGATCCTGTAGAGCTAAAGCATACCAGCGCAGAATGGTCTAAAGTCGCAGCTAAACGGGTTGCACAGGTATATAGAAATGGGCAATACTGCTATAAATAATTAAAGTAGGGGGTTGCCAATATTCATTCGCTAATAAGATGTTTTAATAACCAAAATACTGATAGTTCATATTTAATATACCAATCTTTTGTAATACAGGCCTATCACTGTTCATAAACCTAAGTCGTCATCTAGTGATTCGATGTAGGTGCTAAAAGGTGCTAAAAGGTGCTAAAAGGTGCTAAAAGGTGCTAAAAGGTGCTAAAAGGTG
>NZ_JAMZBD010000663.1:0-1349 GCF_024158685.1 Halomonas sp. 707D4
AGCCTGGGTCAGTCGAGCAGCGCCGCGAGCGAGTCGATGCACGCATCCGGTCGGCTCGCCTCTATCGGCTCGCCGTGGTTGTAGCCGTAGGGCAGCGCCACGGTGGCAAAGCCCGCCGCCTGCCCTGCGTGGATGTCGTGCCTGGAGTCCCCCACCATCACGCAGGCGCGTGGCTCGACGTTCAGGGCGTTCGCCACGTGCAGAAGCGGCAAGGGGCTGGGCTTCTTCTCGGCCAGGCTGTCGCCACCGATGCACAGCGCGAAGTGCTCGAGCAGCCCGAAGTGGTCGAGAATTGGTGCGATGAAGCGCTCGGGCTTGTTGGTGATCAATGCGAGCCGAAAGCCGCGCTCCTCGAGCGCTGCAAGCGTTGCGGCGACGCTCTCGTGGAGCACGGTGCGCGCGAAAGGCGCCGCGCCGTAGTGGCGCATGAACGCCGCAAGGCCCGCCTCCTGCATTTCAGGCGGGGGGGACTCGCCAAGCGCCCAGGCAAGGCCACGTTCGACCAGCTTGGCCGCGCCGTTGCCTACCCAGTCGGCCACCTGCGCATCGTCGGGGCTGGGCAACCCCAGTTCCTCCAGAGCGGCTTGCAGCGCGGCGGCGAGATCCGGCACCGAATCGATCAGCGTACCGTCCAGGTCGAAGGCGATCAGCCGCTTGTCGGAAAGAATGCTGTGCACGCGAAGATCCTCGTGGGTGTCGAAGTGAATAGATCGAAGTGAATAGATCAAAGGAAATGGATCGAAGGAAATGGATCGAATGCCATAAGCGTGTGTTAAGCCAAGGAACGTTACCATGCTCGGCGATCAAGCCAGGCATTCGTCAGAGTGTCGAGAACCCTCTATGCTAAAGCGACCTTTGCCAAGGAGAAGCTAATGGCCATACCAAGGATCGTGATTGTCGGCGGCGGTGCGGGTGGGCTCGCGCTGGCCACGCGCCTGGGACACACCCTGGGCAAAAAGAAGCGCGCCGAAATCGTGCTGCTCGACCGCAACGCCACCCACGTGTGGAAGCCGCTGTTGCACGAGCTCGCCACCGGCATTCTCAACTCCACCATGGACGAGGTCGACTTTCGCGGCCACTCCTCGGTCCATGGCTATCGCTACCAGCGCGGGTCGCTGTGCGGGCTCGACCGCACCGCAAAGACCCTGACGCTGTCGCCCATCCTCGACGAGGACGGCAAGGAAGTACTCCCTGGCCGCACCTTGAGCTACGACTACCTGGTACTGTCGCTCGGCAGCGTCTCCAACGACTTCGGCACCGAAGGCGTGGCCGAGCACTGCCACTTCATGGACTCGCCCGGGCAGGCGAAGGCGTTCCAGCGCGACATGATCAACACCTTCCTGCGCTAC
>NZ_JAMZBD010000664.1:0-1347 GCF_024158685.1 Halomonas sp. 707D4
GGTACGCCCCGCCGATGGCGAGCGCCACCGGCACCTCCATGGTGAGGCGGCGATGAACAAGCGCCCGCCCGGCCTCGCGAAAGAAGGGCCGGGCGGAGAACAGCACCACCGGCGTGGTGAGGGCGAGCGACAGCCAGTGGAAGAGGGCGTCCATGCCGGCATCGAGCTCGCCGGGGCCGGCGACGTAGAGCGGGATCGAGAACATCACCACCTGCATCATGCCCACCGCGGCGACGATCAGCCGGCGCACGGTCATGCGCTCCTCGCGCTGCTGGCGCCGGTAGGCGCTGTCCGGCTCGAAGGGCAGGGCGTCGTAGCCGATGGCGGCGAGCTCGGCGAATAGCCGCGAGGGCGACAGCACCGCCGGGTCCCAGCTCACCCGCAGGCGGTGCTCGGCCAGGTTCACCGCGCTCTGGGTGATGCCCGCCAGGGCGTTGAGGTGGTGCTCGATCAACCAGGCACAGGCGGCGCAGGTGATGTTCTCCACCGCAAGCGTGGCGCTCGCCTGGCCGTTGCCTGTGTGCACGAACTGCGCTTGAAGGTCCGGGTGGTCGAAGGCCGCCCAGGTCTGGGGTCGGGCCTCGTCTGCCGCCGGGCGCGGCGACAGCTCGGTGCGGTAACGGTAGTAGTTGGCAAGCCCGCCCTCGACGATGGCGTGGGCCACCGCCTCGCAGCCCGGGCAGCACAGCGGCTCCGGGGTCTCGTCGATCACGATGCGCCAGGGGGCGCCGTCGGGCACCGGCGTGCCGCAGTGGTAGCAAGGCGCGCTCATGGCGCCTCGCTCCCACCGGGGGAGAGCGCCACGGCGGCATCACTTGGCAGGGTGATCTCGCCGCGCAGGCGCCACTCTGCCGAGGCTTCCGGGGTGAGGGCCAGGTACCAGCGGTGGCGCAGCCGGGTCTCGAGCTGGCCGACGTAGCGTCCGTCGCGGCGGTGGGTGAGCACCACGCGGGCGTCGCGGTCGTCCTGGGTGGGAAATATCAAGGCGAGCACGAGGCGCTCGGGTCGCGCCTCGCCGGTCAAGTCGAGCACCACGTCGCCGGTGACCGGGTCGATGGCAAGCGTCGCGGCAAGCCCCAGCGCCCGGGCGCGCTCGTCCTTGGCCAGGCGCGTATTGATCGCCTTGCCGTGCTCGTAGTAGTCCTCCTGCACCACCATGCCGTCGAAGCTGCGCGTGGCGATGAGCGCGAAGCCCGTGCTCACCAGCATCGACGAGAGCAGAAGCCCGAGCAGAAACCAGGGCCAGAACTGGCGATACCAGGGCGGCAGCGTGGATGGCTTCATGGGCTATCTCCTCTCGCCGCCGAGAAAGCGCGTCTCGCGCTCGGCATGCAGGTCGCCTTGCTC
>NZ_JAMZBD010000665.1:0-1343 GCF_024158685.1 Halomonas sp. 707D4
GTCGTATCGCGCATGGTCACGCCCTCCCCAGTAGCCAGAACAACAGCAGTGCCACGACCACCACGCCCACCCACTGCCCGACGACGATGGCCGTGTCCGGCAGGCGGTGCCCGGCGATGCGCAGCGGCATCACCCGCGGAAACAGCACGAAGAAGGTCGCGGCGTGATAGAGGCTCGCCGCCAGCGCCAGCAGGTTGAGCGCCAGCACCACGGGCGAGCCCATGAACGCAACCCAGCCCTGCCAACTGGCCGGGCCCTTGAACAGCGCCACCATGCCCGCCAGCAGGCAGAGCAGAAAGAACACCAGCGGCAGCACCGTGGCCTCGCGCAGCATGTAAAGCTTGAAGAAGCGGTGCTTGAGCCACCAGGTGCGCGCCAGCGGCGCCGGGCGCTTTGCGGAATCAGCCATGAGCCTTCTCCTCGTTGTCGATGCCCTTGCCGCGCCGCCATTCGCCCTTGAACAATTCACCTTTGAACAACGCGATCAGCGTGTGCTGAGCCGCCGCCACCTTGCCCTGATTGACCGCCGCCGCCGGGTCGACGTGCTTGGGGCACACCTGGGAGCAGAAGCCCACAAACGTGCAGCTCCACACGCCTTCGTGACGGTTGAGCTCGGCCATGCGCGCGCGCTTGCCGTGGTCGCGGCTGTCCAGGTTGTAGCGCTGGGCCAGCGCCAGCGCCGCCGGGCCGCGAAACTCCGGGTTCAAGCCGAACTGCGGGCAGGCCGAATAACACAGCCCGCAGTTGATGCAGTTGGCGAACTGCCGGTAGCGCTCAAGCTGCGCCGGCGTCTGGCGGTGCGGCTCCAGGGCCTGGGGGTCGACGTGTTGCACCGGCTCCTTGTCGATCAGGTAGGGCTTGATCGCCGCCAGGTGCTCGAGAAACAGCGCCATGTCGACCACAAGATCCCGCTGAACGGGAAAGTGGGCCAGCGGCTCGATGCGGATCTCGTCGTCGAAGTCGCGCAGGAAGGTCTTGCAGCCGAGCTTGGGTACGCCGTTGACCATCACCCCGCAGGAGCCGCAGATCGCCATGCGGCAGGACCAGCGGTAGCCGAGCGTGGCGTCGAGCTCCTCCTTGATGTGGTTGAGGGCATCCAGCAGCGAGGTGCTGTCGTCCACCGCTACCTCGTACTGTTGCCAGTAGGGCTCGGCGTCGCTTTCCGGCAGATAGCGTTTAACATGCAGCGTTCTGTTCATGCCCGTTTCTCCTTGCCCGCATCGCCGTAGGCGCGCACCGCCGGCGCCGAGAAGCGCACGTCCACCGCCTGCCAGTGAAGCTCGGCGGGTGCTTCGCCGCGATAGAACACCTGGCTGTGGTTGAGGTAGTTGACGTCGTCACGC
>NZ_JAMZBD010000666.1:0-1343 GCF_024158685.1 Halomonas sp. 707D4
CAGGCTCTGGAAGTTGTCATGGGCACCGCTGGTACCCGCGGTGAACGTAGAACCGGACATGCCGCCGCCAGACAGACCAAGGCCAGTCACGGTTGCATCAATAGTCTTGACCGAAATAACGTCTTCAGAGTCCGTATTGGAACCGACCTGAATGTTCAGAGTACCACCACCGCTCACATTGAGCAGGTTGGTACCGTTGAAGTTGTTGCTGCCCGCCACGCGGTCGATCTCGGCCAGACGCTCGTTGATTTCGGTTTCGATCGCGGCGCGGTCGTCTTCGGTGTTGGTATCGTTGGCACCCTGTACCGCCAGTTCACGAATACGCTGCAGGTTGTCGTTGATCTGATCCAGACCACCTTCCATGGTCTGAACCAGGGAGATACCGTCGCTGGCGTTACGGCTCGCCTGTTCCATGCCCTTGATCTGGGCGGTCATCTTGTTGGCGATGGCCTGACCAGCGGCGTCGTCGGATGCGCTGTTGATACGCAGGCCGGAAGACAGACGTTCCTGCGCTTGGGCCAGCATGCTCTGGGAAGAACGCAGGTTGTTCTGGCCGATCATGGAAGTGATGTTGGTATTGATCACGGACATGGAGATATTCCTCGAAGTTTGACTGACCAGGGGGCCGGTTTACGGCGTTTACATCGCCGGTGCTATAGATAACGGCCCCCAGGCAAACTTCTTTAGCTGTACCACCCGTTTTTATGTAACGAAGTGCAACTTAAAAGATCATTTCTTCTGCATGTTGCTCAACATGTCGAACTGTTGACTGAGATAGCTGCTCATCGAATTCATCTGCGCGATCATGCCATCCAACTGAGCGAACTGTCTGCGGTAGCGGTCCACGGTTCTTTCGATGCTGGCTTCCATGCGCGCCTTGCGCTTGTCTAGGCTGTCGATGCGCTGTTCTGCGCTGCTGACCGAACTCTGGATGATACCGTCATCCGACGTGATCGAGGTCAGCGTTGCGCTCATGCGTCCTGCAAACCCGGCTTCCTTGCTGTCGCCTGCAAAAAATGCGGCGAGTGCTTCCGGGTCGCCGGCGATGGCCGCATCAAGTTTTTCCTCATCCACCTTCAATCGACCACGCTCGTCGAGCGTGATACCAATGTCGGAAAGACGAGTAATGTCGCCACCTTCGAGACTATCGCTGATATCCTGACTCAAGCGGTTCTCGATGGTACGTACGGTGCGATCGCCCACCAGCTCACCGGAGGTTTCACCTGCGCCATTGAACTGCGTCATGCGTCCGACGGTCGATTTCATCTCGTTGTAGTTGCTGACGAAATTATTGATCGCTTCCTTGAGAGAATCCTCGTCTCGCTCGATGACCAGTGTGGCGG
>NZ_JAMZBD010000667.1:0-1334 GCF_024158685.1 Halomonas sp. 707D4
TTTCAGTGCCGAACATGGGTCACTCCGGCAAGGCGGGGATCAAAGCAGATCGTCGTCACCGTCGGCGTCGACGTCCGCCACCGGCGCCTCTTCCTTCTTGGGCTCGGCCTGCACCAGCAGCTGGGCGCGGATCTGGCTTTCGATCTCTTCCATGATCGCCGGGTTGTCCTCGAGGAACTGCGAGGCGTTGGCCTTGCCCTGGCCGATCTTGTTGCCCTTGTAGCTGTACCAGGCGCCGGCCTTGTCGACCAGGTTGCACTGCACGCCCAGATCGATCACTTCGCCGGCGTGGTAGATGCCCTTGCCGTAGAGGATCTGGAACTCGGCCTGACGGAACGGCGGGGCCACCTTGTTCTTGACCACTTTCACGCGGGTCTCGTTGCCGGTGACCTCGTCGCCGCTCTTCACCGAGCCGGTACGCCGGATGTCCAGGCGTACGCTCGAGTAGAACTTGAGGGCGTTGCCGCCGGTGGTGGTCTCGGGGCTGCCGAACATCACGCCGATCTTCATGCGGATCTGGTTGATGAACACCACCAGGCAGTTGGCGTTCTTGATGTTGCCGGTGATCTTGCGCAGCGCCTGGGACATCAGGCGCGCCTGCAGGCCGACGTGGGAGTCGCCCATCTCGCCTTCGATCTCGGCGCGCGGGGTGAGGGCGGCCACCGAGTCGATGATGATCACGTCGACCCCGCCGGAGCGCACCAGCATGTCGGTGATCTCGAGGGCCTGTTCACCGGTGTCCGGCTGGGAGACCAGCAGATCGTCCAGGTTGACGCCGAGCTTCTCGGCGTAGCTCGGGTCGAGCGCGTGCTCGGCGTCCACGAAGGCGCACACCTTGCCCTGCTTCTGCGCCTGGGCGATCACCGAAAGCGTCAGCGTCGTCTTGCCCGAGGATTCCGGGCCGAAGATCTCGACCACCCGGCCAAACGGCAGACCGCCGATGCCGAGTGCGATATCCAGGCCCAGCGAGCCGGTGGAGACCGACGGCATCACCACGCGCGGGGCATCGCCCAGGCGCATGACGGTGCCCTTGCCGAACTGACGGTCGATCTGGCTGAGCGCGGCGTTCAGCGCCTTGGTGCGATTATCGTCTTGAGCCATGTGAAGCTTCCTCGCGATGGACTGTATAATTACCCAGTATTATGCCAAATATTGGCCGGTAAACAAAGCGCCAGCGCGCTATTTATTCGTCGCCGCCGTCGGGCGCGCGCGACAGATGCAGCACCAGCGCGACCAGCGCCTCGCGCACCGCCTGCTCGCGCACCGCCTGGCGATCGCCGGGAAACACGAAGCGCATCGCCTCCTGGTGGGTCTCGTTGCCGATGGCGAGCCAC
>NZ_JAMZBD010000668.1:0-1333 GCF_024158685.1 Halomonas sp. 707D4
GTCCTCAACCACGTTTCGCGCGAGTCGCTGTGGTTCGTCGACTACCTGACCGGAAGCCTGCCCGGGCGCGACTTCTTCATCGAGGTGGACCCCGCCACCGACGTCTCCCAGGTGACCCGCCCGCGCAGCAGCCCGCTGCTGGTGCCGGTCGCCACCCGCCGGGGCACCCGCCACCTGTGGGCGACCTTCTCGGACGACCAGATCGACTTGAACTTCGAGAACCCCGACGTGCTGCTGGAGTTCGTCGGCATACTGCTGTTCTACCTGCTGCAAGGCGTGAGCATCGTGCGACTCGACGCGGTGGCGTTTGTGTGGAAGCGCCTGGGCACGACCTGCATCCACCTGCCGGAAACCCATGCCGTGGTGCGGCTTCTGCGCGCCATCGTCGACGAGGTCGCGCCCAACACGCTGTTGATCACCGAGACCAACGTGCCCCACGCGGAGAACATCAGCTATTTCGGCCTGGAGCGGCTGGCACCGAAGGCCGCCGGCCCCGTGCGCACCGCCGACGAAGCGCACATGGTGTACCAGTTCGCCCTGCCGCCGCTGCTGCTGCATACGCTCACCCGGGGCGAGGCCGCAACGCTCCAGGGGTGGCTCGCGAGCCTTCCCGAGCTGCCCGACACCTGCACCTACCTCAACTTCACCGCCAGCCACGACGGCATCGGCGTGCGCCCGCTGGAGGGGCTTTTGCCGGATCACGAGCGCGACGCGCTGCTCGAGCTGATGCACCGTTTCGGCGGCTTCGTCAGCATGCGCAGCAACCCCGATGGCAGTGATACCGCCTACGAGATCAACATCACCTGGTTCGAGGCGATGCGCGGCACCCGCCGCGGGCCGGACCCGTGGCAGATCGCGCGGTTTCTGTGCAGCCAGGCGATCATGCTCTCCCTTCAGGGCATCCCCGCGCTCTACCTCCACACGCTGACTGGCTCGCTCAACGACGTCGAGGGCGTGGAGCGCAGCGGGCGGCTGCGCTCGATCAACCGCCGCCAATGGCCGCGCGACGAGCTCGAACTGCTGCTGGCAAGCCCTTCGACGCCGACCCACGACGTGTTCCACGCGCTGCGCGCGCTTCTCGCCCTGCGCCGCGCGGAGCCCTGCTTCCATCCCGGCGCCGCCCAGCATGTGCTGACCACACCGGACAACCTGCTGGCCATCGAGCGCGGCCCCCTCGAAGACGGCCGCCGCCTGCTGGCACTCTTCAACGTCACCGACCGGCCCGTGCCGCTCGACGAGGCCGGCCCGGCCCTTATCGAGGCGCTCGGCCAGGGCGGCTGGCGCACGCTCGAGGGCCCCACGGCGGGGCCTGTCGACGCGCCCCTTGCCCCCT
>NZ_JAMZBD010000669.1:0-1331 GCF_024158685.1 Halomonas sp. 707D4
GCGAGGTCGCTGCGCTCGAGCACCACCGCCGTGCAGGCATCGCCGAAGATGAAGTGGCTGTCTCGGTCGGTGAAGTTCAGGTGCGCCGAGCAGATCTCGGGATTGACCACCAGGGCACGCTTGACCCGGCCCGCGGCGATGGCACTGGCGGCGCTCTCGATGGCGAAGGTGGCCGAGCTGCAGGCCACGTTCATGTCGAACCCGTAACCCGACGCGCCGAGCGCCTCCTGCACCTCGACGGCGAGCGCCGGGTAGGCGCGCTCGAGGTTGGAGCAGGCGACGATCACGAGCTCGATGTCGATCGCATCGACGCGGGCACGCGCCAGCGCCTCACAGGCGGCGCTGGTGGCCATCTCGCACTGCAGCGAGGGCTCGTCGTTGGTGCGGCGGGGCAGTCTCGGACGCATGCGCTCGGGATCGAGAATGCCTTCGGCGTCCAGCACGTAGCGGCTCTTGATGCCCGAGGCCTTCTCGATGAATTCACTGCTCGAGTGGGCGAGCGGTGCGCGCTCGCCGGCCGCGATCTCGTCGTGAAACCGTTCGTTATGGCGATCCACGTAGGTATTGAACGCCGCGACCAGGGTGTCGTTGTCGATGGCGTGCGCCGGGGTATAGAGCCCGGAGCCGGTAATCACTACGTCGTGCATGTCGTTCTCCCGTTGGCGGCCGTCTACCGGCGCGTGATCTCTTCCCACTGCTTCTCGAGACGTTTGACCGATACCGGCATCCTGGTGCCGAGCTGCTGGGCGAACAGGGAGACGCGAAGCTCCTGGAGCCACCAGCCGAAGGTCACCAGCGCCGGGTCCTCGACCCGGCCCCGGCGCTCGCTTTCGCGCCGGGTGTCGAAACGAGCCTCGAGCGCCTGGACGTCGTTCATCATCATCTGGTCGCGGCCACGCTCGCGAGGGGCCTTGTCGAGGCGGATCAGCGCGGCTTCGAAGTAGCGCGGATACTCGCCCAGCCACTCCCCCGCATCACGGATGAAGCCAGGATAGACCAAACGCTGCATCTGCGCGCGCACATCGCCGTAGACCAGCGCCAGGGCGAAATTGAGGCTCCCCTTGAGCCGCTTGCTGACCTCGAGATGGCCCTTCAGCGCCGCCTCGACCTCGCCAAGCAGCGCCTTGGCGCGCTCGACGAGCTCGCCTTTCACCTCGTCAAGCCGCGCCTCCAGCTCGCCCGCCGAACGCGGCAGCGGATCGACGGCCACGCCCTGGGTGAACACCGCCAGGAGCACGTCGTCGATGAACGCGGACTTGGCGCCCACGTTGGTGAACAGCAGCGCCCCCTTCTCCATGGCCGGCAGCGCCTTGATCGCCTTGACCAGCGCC
>NZ_JAMZBD010000670.1:0-1326 GCF_024158685.1 Halomonas sp. 707D4
CTTCTGGCGCATGCCCGCCACGTCCGCCTTGAGCGTTTCGAGCGGGCGGGGCCGAGCGAGCAACTCGAGACGCAACGCGTCGAACTTCTCGGCAAGCACGGAAGAGCCCGCCACCACCCGCGAGCGCACCAGCGCCTGATGCTCCCAGGTCCAGGCGTTCTGGCGCTGGTAGTCGCCGAAGGCCTTGAGCGAGGTGACCAGAAGCCCGGCGTTGCCGGAGGGGCGCAGGCGCATGTCCACCTCGTAGAGGCTGCCCGCCGGGGTGGTGGCGGTCAGAAGGTGGATGATGCGCTGACCCAGGCGCGTATAGAACACCGGCGTATCCAGCGGGCGGGCGCCGTCGGTCGCTCCCTTGCCGTCGCTGTCGTGCAGAAACACCAGGTCCAGGTCGGAGCCGTAGCCGAGCTCGATGCCGCCGAGCTTGCCGTAGCCGACGATCAGAAACGCCGGTTCGAACTCGCTCGCCCCGGGCGGCACGCCGTGCTTTCTCGCCACGTGCTTCCAGGCCATGGCCAATACCGCGTCGAGGATCACCTCGGCGATGTAGGTCAGGTAGTCGCTCACCTTCATCAGGTGGCGGGTGCCGGCGATGTCCGAGGCGGCCACGTGCAGGGTCTTGGCGTGTTTGAAGACCCGCAGCGCCTCGAGCTGGGCCTCCTCGTCCTCCTCGGGCAGGCGGCTCAGGGTCTGGCGCAGCTCGTCGGCGAGCGCGACCTTGTCCGCCGGCGTGTAGAGCGTTTCCGGCGTCAACAGCTCGTCGAGCAACAAAGGGTAGCGCGCCAGCTGGCGGGCGATCCACGGGCTCGGCGCGCACAGCGCGATCAAGTGCGTGAGCGCCTGCGGGTTCTCGCGCAGCAGCGCCAGGTACGCGGTGCGGCGCAGCACCGCCTCGATCAAGGGCTGCACGCGCTCGAGCGCGGTGTCCGGGGCGTCGTGCTCGGCCACGGCGTCGAGCAGCAGCGGCATCAAGGCGTCCAGGCGCTCGAAGCCGATGCGCTGCATGCTCTGCACCGCGCGGCAGTGATAGAACCCGGTCAGACGCTTGAGTACCGCCGCGGGCTCGCCGAAGCCGGCAGCATTGAGCTTGGCGAGCGCTTCCTCCTCCTCGAGCTCGCCGCGCCACAGCAGGCGCCACTCGTCGAGCCCGACGCCTGCGGCGCCCTCGCCGTCGAACTCCTCCTCGGGCTCGGCGATCACCGCGTCGAAGTGGCGACGCACGCGCGCTCGCGCCGCCTCCAGCCGCTCGAGAAGTGCCGGCCAATCGGCGGCGTTCAGCGCGCAGGCGATGCGCGCGCGCTGAACGCCGCCGATTGGCCGGCACTTCTC
>NZ_JAMZBD010000671.1:0-1320 GCF_024158685.1 Halomonas sp. 707D4
TCCCCACGTACGCTCGATCGCCACGCGCCACTGGCACTGCGCGCATCAGCGGCTCGAGGAGATCGCCCCATGAAGGCACTTTTTTCCACGCTCTACCCTTGGCTCTCGCTGCTGGTGCGTCGGCGGTCGGCTTTCCTGGTCGGCTCGCTCCTGGTGCTGGCCACGCTGCTGTCGGGACTGGCGCTGCTGGGGTTATCCGGGTGGTTCATCACCGCCTGCGCGCTGGCAGGACTCTTGCTGGCGGCGGGGCAGCCATCGACGCTGGACATCTACGTGCCCGGCGGCGGCATTCGCTTTTTCGCCCTGGCGCGCACCGTCGCCCGCTATGTCGAGCGGCTCTACAACCACAACATGGTGCTCACGCTGCTGGCGGATCTGCGCTACCAGGTGTTCGGCTACCTGACGCGCCTGGATGCCGCCTCGCTCGGGCGCCGACGGGCAAGCGACTGGCTGACCCGCTTGACGGCGGACATCGATACGCTGGACAACCTTTACCTGCGCCTTCTGATACCGCCGCTGGTGGCGCTTGTGGCGACTCTTCTGGTCGCGCTGTTCATCGCCATCTGGCTGCCCGGTTTGGCGCTTCTGGTCGCAGGCGTTCTCATCGCGCTCTGGGCGCTGCTCACGCTCGGATTCGCCGCCTGGGGTTTTCGCCAGAGCGGGCAGCAGGTCCGCGATCAAGGCACGCTGCGCAACCTGGTGCTGGACCAGCTCCAGGCCTGTGCAGAGCTTTCAAGCTACGGGACCGCACGCTGGCACCAAGAAAAAATCGATGCGCTCGAGGCGCGTTCGGGGAGCAATCAACGCCGGCTCGCCTTCAAGGCCGCTGCAGGCAACGCCTTGATTCTGCTTGTTTGCGGGCTGCTGCTGATCGTGGCCCTTCGCGTGGGCGGCGAGGCGCTGGCAACGGGGCGCATCGATGCGCCGATCGTCGTCATGGTGCTTTTGCTGGTGCTCGGCAGCAGCGAGATCCTGACCTCGCTGCCGAGTGCGTTCCTGAAGTTCGGCGCGAGCTTTCAAAGTGTTCTGCGCCTCGATCGGCTGGCTTCCTCGGCGCCGGTCGAAACGGCGACGACTACTTCTTTGCCGGTGGGGCAGGGCGGTTATGACGTGCTTCTCGAGAATGCAGGCTACCGCTATCCCGGCATGCTCGAACCAGCACTCGAGGGGGTCTCGCTGAAGATCGGCGCGGGTGATCGCGTGGCGGTCACCGGTATCTCCGGGGCGGGCAAGTCGACCCTGGCGAACCTGCTGCTGGGTCGGCTGGCGCCTGCCCAGGGGCGGGTCGAGGTGGCGGGGCGGATGCCCTGCAACGTGAAC
>NZ_JAMZBD010000672.1:0-1318 GCF_024158685.1 Halomonas sp. 707D4
CAGGGCCGCGCGGTGATGTTGATCAACACCGGCGGCGACTCAGAAGCGGTGGAGCGCGCCCTTCACCAGGCGCTCGAGTATCGGGCGAGCGCTGTGGTGGTGCTCTCCGGCGCCCCGGCGGAGTCCCTGGTGCAGGCCTGCATGCAGAGCGGGCTGCGGGTGGTGCTCGTCAACCGCGGCCACACCTTCAGCGGCCCGGTGCACATCACCCTGGGCCACGAGGAGGCGATGCAGGAGGCCTTTGCCCTGTTTCATCGCGCCGGCTGTCGCTCCTTCGCCTTGGTGAGCTCGACCGCCGGCACGCCCAGCCTGCTCGCCCGGGAACAGGCGTTCACCCGGGCGGTGAACGACGCCGGGTTCGTGCTCTCGACGGTGCGCCCGGGCCCGACCGGCTATGCCACCGGCCAGGAAGCCGCCAGGCAACTGCTCGGCCGCGCCCATCGCCCGGAGGCGGTGCTGTGCACCACCGACCTGCTCGCCTGCGGCTTTCTGGATACCGCCCGACACGTCTTCAAGCTCGACGTCCCGCAGGAGCTTTGCGTCATGGGCTTCGACAACATCGAGCAGGCCGGTTGGGAGAGCTACGCCCTGACCACGTTCCACCACCCGGTCGAGGAGATCGCCGCCTCGGTGGCCCAGCAGCTGGCCGACGACAGCGTCACCGGCCAGGTCATCACGCTTCCGGCAACGCCGGTGTGGCGAAGTACCATTCGGCCCGGCTGAAAGCTCAGGGCCTGCCATTTCGCTAGACGAACCATCGATTTCATTCGCCCGCCTGGGCGAAGGGGCCCCTTCGTGCCCAAGAAACGCAAACCGAATCACAACCCGGGAGAACGCACGTGACTTTCACGTCTCACCACCTCGCACTCGCCGCCTCGCTGACGGGCCTGATCGCCGCCACGTCGGTGCTCGCGAGCCCGTCGAGCGACGCCCCAGAAGAGCGCACCTACTACAGCACCAAGACGCCCTACGTCTTCACGTCCACCGAGCTCACCCCCGCGCCGCCGGGATTCACGCCGGTCTTCGTGCAGTACGTCGGACGCCACGGCTCGCGCCACCTCTCCAGCGCCAAGTACGACAAGACGCTCTTCGAACTGCTCGAGATCGCCGAGGAGCGCGGCCAGCTCACCGACGAGGGCCGCGTCCTGAAAGACGAGATCGCCCGGCTGATGGAGATCGAGCAGGACGTCTACGGCGAGCTGTCACGCCTTGGCGGCCAGGAGCTTCACGACATCGGCGTGCGCCTGGCCGAGCGCTTTCCCGAGGTATTCGCCGAGCACCGGCCGGTCATCGCCCACGCCACCTACAAGGCGCGTAC
>NZ_JAMZBD010000673.1:0-1313 GCF_024158685.1 Halomonas sp. 707D4
GGGGGAAGCGTCGACGTGACGCCGGTGCTCAACGTGGGCTCGGCCTCGCCCAGCGCGGCCGCCCTGCCGCCGGTGCCGGCTGTACTGGAAGTGGCAGCCGGCGAGGGGAGCCCCTTCGTCTCCCACTGCCCGCTGGAGGAGGAGTGACCCATGGCCACGCCGGATTACTGGGTCGCTCGCTGCCATGTGGTCGCCAACACACCCGAGTTCCGACACTGGAACGAAGAGGCCGATGAGGCCATCGTGACCGTGGCGGTGCTGGCCGAATCGGAAGACGACGTACGCGCGCTGCTTCAAAGCCGACTCTCGGACGATGGCCTGAGCCTTTTAAGGCTGGAATCGGCTCAAACGCTGCTGGAGCGGTTTCGGCGCCAGGGCATGTCGCAAACGCTGGTAGAACTGGCGCATCAAACATCCTCAACGAACCGGGTGGTTTACGGCGAGATGCTGCCGCTCATCGTGGAACCCGAGCCAGTCGAGTCCCTCCCCGTGGAGCCGCCCATCGCGTACAGCGAAACTACCTGGCCGGCGCTGCTGGCAACCAACCAGCCGCCGCTCTGGGCCGTGGTGGACGGCGTCAACTGCCGCGAGATTCAGGCGAGGTTGGGCCAAGCCGACGCGCAGCACACGTGCCTTTACGCCTCTACCAATGCCGAGACCCGGGCCAATGCCCCCTGGTTGGTACGTCTGGAAGCCGATAGCGACCTTCGCGCCTGGCTGGAGAGCCTACCCCAGGACCAGCACTGGGGCGTGCTGTTTCACTCCCATGCCACGCTCAAGCAACTGCGCGCGCACTTTCGCAAGTTCACCATGCTCTGGACCCCGGCCAACGACCAGGCCCCGGTGTACTTCCGCTTTTATGACCCACGCGTGGCGCTGGATATGACCCAGGCGCTGGAGCCCTGGAAGCTGGCCGCCTTCATGGCCCCGCTGGAAACACTCATCACACCGGTCTCACCGCGGATGGCATTTCCCTCGGACCTCACGCTGGAGCCGCCGGTTGCGCTCGATACCCAGGCAAGTGAGATACAGGGGTGCCTGGTACAGGTGTCGCTGAGCAATCAAGCGCGCGATGCCTGCCGCCGGAGCCGCCAATTTGCGATCGACCAGAACGAGTTCGCTCGATTTGGAGCATTGATGCAGCAGCGGGCACACGCAAGACTGGCGCTCGCACTGGGCGAGCAGTATCCCCGGATGCAGATCGATGAGCGAGTATCGGCCGTTCAGACGGCTGCCCAGCTGGGCCAGGGGTACGGGTTGAGTTCGAAAAAGCAGGTACGCACCTTGGCGAAGTGCGTCATCGAGTTCGGACA
>NZ_JAMZBD010000674.1:0-1312 GCF_024158685.1 Halomonas sp. 707D4
ACCCTCGCCCATGAGCGGGCGGGTCCCAAGGTGGAGCTGGTTCGCCTGGCCACCCAAAGCCCCGGCTATCTTTCCAAGGAAGCGCTGTGGCGGGAGCTGCCCTCCTTCGTCGAGGCGCTGGACGCCTGGCTCGATACCCAGCCAGACGCCCCGGACATCCTGCACGCCCACTACGCCGATGCCGGCGAGGTCGCCGCCGAGATCCAGGCGCGTCGCGGCACTCCCTTCGTGTTCACCGCCCATTCGCTGGGGCGCAGCAAGCTCAAGTGCCTGGCCGACGGCCATATCGACGAGCCGACCCGGGCCGCCCTCGCCCGGCGCATCGTGTTCGAGGAGCGTGCGATCCGCGAGGCGGCGCTGATCGTCGCAAGCTCCCGCGACGAGGCCGAGAGCCAGTACGCCGACTACACCCACTATGCGCCGGGCAAGATTCGCGTGATCGCCCCGGGCAGCCACCTCGACGAGTTCGCGACCGCCCGCCCGACCAAGGCAGTCGACGCCCTGCTCGCGCCCTTTCTGATCGACCCGGACAAGCCCGCGCTGATCGCCATCGCCCGGCCGGTGACGCGCAAGAACCTCGCCACCCTGGTGCGTGCCTTCGGCGAGAATGCCGCGCTCAGGGAGAAGGCGAACCTGGTGATCGTCGCCGGCGTGCGTGATCACATCGACGCGCTCGAGCCGGAGCTTGCCGACAACCTGCACGAACTTCTGACCCTGATCGACGATTACGACCTCTACGGCCACGTCGCCTACCCCAAGCACCACGCCCCGGAGGACGTCAAGGCGCTCTACGCCTGGGCGCGCGAGCGCCACGGCGTCTTCGTCAACCCGGCGCTCAACGAGCCCTTCGGGCTGACGCTGCTGGAAGCCGCCGCCGCGGGGCTTCCGCTGATCGCCACCGACAGCGGCGGGCCCAACGACATCATCGAGCAGTGCGCCAACGGCGTGCTGGTCAACCCCCGGCGCCCCGATGACATCGCCCGGGCAGCACTCGAGCTGCTCGACGACCCGGCGCGCTGGCAGGCCATGGCGGACAACGGCCGCCAGGCGGTACTGGCCTTCGACTGGCAGCGCCATGCCGAGCGCTACCATGACCTCGTGGCCCGCCTGCTGCGCCCGCCCAGGCGTTCGGTCCTCGAGCAGGTCACGGCACTTTTGATCTGCGATATCGACAACACCCTGACCGGCTCGCCGATGGGCGTGCTGGCGTTCAACACCTGGTTCGCCGAACAGCGAGGGCTCGGCTTCGGCGTGGCCACCGGGCGAAGCTTCCACAGCGCCCTGGCGATTCTCTCCCAGGCGGGCATTCCCT
>NZ_JAMZBD010000675.1:0-1309 GCF_024158685.1 Halomonas sp. 707D4
CGGCCAGCGCATCCATCGAGTCGACGGTGGTGAGAACGCCCGCCTCGATCAGCGGTGCGGCCACGTCGGCGAAGTTCTCAAGCGAGGGCCCGCACAGCACGGGCCTTCCCAGTGCTGCGGGTTCGAGCACGTTGTGCCCGCCGAGCGCCACCAGCGAGCCGCCCACGAAGGCCACCTCGCCCGCCGAGTAGTAAAGCGCCATCTCGCCCAGCGTATCGCCCAGGTAGACCGCGACCTCATCACCGATGGGAACGTCGTCGCTGCGCCTGACCGTGGCCAGGCCTTCGCGCCTGCAAAGCGCGGCGACCTCGTCGAAACGCCGGGGGTGGCGGGGCACGAGGATCAGCAGCGCCTCGGGGTAGCGCCGGCGCAGCGCCCGGTGGGCATCGAGCAGCAGCGCCTCCTCGCCTTCGCGGGTGGAACCCGCCACCCAGATCCGCCGCGTGCCGCTCGTCAAAGGCAAGCGCTCACTATCACTGCAAGACTGATCGAGAGTTGCCATCTCGAACTTCAGCGAGCCCACCACGCGGGTGCATCGAGGCGTGCCGAGCGCCTGGAAGCGCGCCGCATCCTCGGCGGATTTCGCCGCAAGCCAGGTGACATCGGAAAGCGTCGCGGCCATCAGCGGATGTATGCGCTGGTAGCGCGCGAACGCCCGCTCGGAGAGGCGGCCGTTGACCACCGCCACCGGCACGCCCTGACGCCGGCAGGCGTGCAGCAGGTTGGGCCACAGCTCGGTCTCGAACATCAGCGCGAGCGCGGGCTTTACCCGCGCCAGAAAGCGCCGGGCCGCGCCCGGAAAATCCAGCGGCAGAAACCGGTGGGCCAGGCGTGCCCGATCCGCCTCGCCCTGGCGCGCGATCAGCGCCTGGACCTGCTCTGCACCGGTCGCGGTCATGGTGGTGATCAAGAGGCCGTGATCCCGATAGCGTGCCAGCAGCGCTTCGATCAGAGCCGTGGCGGCGCGCACCTCGCCGACGGAGGCGCAGTGCAGCCAGAGGCATGGCGCTGCCGGCAACTCGCCAAGGCCCGCATCAAGCCCCATGCCGAGGCGCTGGCGACGTGGGTAAGTGGGCACTTGCTCACGCCAGATGCGTGCCAGGATCAACGGCGAGAGCGCGTAGAGCGCCGCCGAGTAGAGCGCGCGGGGCAGGCGCCTTTTCACTACGCCTCGCGCTCGAGGATCGTCTGGATCATGCCCGAGGTGGAGACGCCCTCCTCGAAGCCCAGCACCTTCACCTCGCCGCCGTTTTCGAGCACGGCGTCGATGCCGGCGATCTCCTCGACCCGGTAGTCGCCGCCCTTGACC
>NZ_JAMZBD010000676.1:0-1295 GCF_024158685.1 Halomonas sp. 707D4
GGCGCTTGCCACCCCGGCGCTGGGCCTGACCCTTGCCGAGCTCGACCACCTGCAGCAAGACGAGCTGGCCTGGGAGGCGCGGGTGGTGCAGTTCGGCCACTACCACCGGCTATGGCAGCGCCAGGGGGTGCTGCCGCTGGTGCGCCGGCTGATGGTCGACTTCGCGATTCCCGCGCGGCTGCTGGCCGAGTTCGAAGAAGGTGAGCGTTTGCTGACCGATCTTCTCCACTTGGGCGAGCTTCTACAGCAGGCAAGCCAGGAGCTCGACGGCGAGCACGCCCTGATTCGCTTTCTGCTCGAGGCGATGGCGGACCCGGAGAGCCAGAACGACAGCCACAAGTTGCGCCTGGAGAGCGATGCGGACTTGGTCAAGGTGGTCACCATCCACAAGTCCAAGGGGCTCGAGTATCCGCTGGTGTTTCTGCCCTTTATCCACAATCACCGCCCGGTGAAGGCCACCGACGTTCCGCTGCGCTGGCACGATGACGAGGGGCGTCTGCAGCTGAGCCTGGACGCGGACGAGCAGACGCTGACCACAGCCGAGCGCGAGCGCCTGGGCGAAGACCTGCGCAAGCTCTACGTGGCGCTCACCCGCGCCCGCCACGCCACTTGGCTGGGCCTGGCCCCGCTCAAGGAGGGCGAGCAGAGCGCCGTGGGCTATCTGCTGAACGCGGGCAAGGCCATCGCCCCGGCAGCGCTTGCAAAGACGCTGGAAGGGCTTGCCCGAAACAGCGAGATCAACGTGACCTCGCCGCCAGACCCCACCGCCCAGCGCCTCGCCTCGGCCCAGGCGCCGGAGGCGCTGGGCCACGCCCGGGCCCCCGCGCGCCCGGCCAGGGAGCACTGGTGGATCGCCAGCTACTCGGCGCTGCGGCTTTCCGGCACGCTCACCGCCCCTTCGAGCGCACCGCTGGAGCCCGCCACCGCCCAGGAGGCAACCGCCTTCGAGGTGCTCGACGAGCCTCGGGACCTGGCCGAGCCTCAGGCGTTTCACCTGCACAAGTTCCCCCGCGGGCCGGGGCCAGGCACCTTTCTGCACGGGCTGCTCGAGTGGGCGGGCCGCAGCGGCTTCCAGGCCGCGCTGGATGATGACGAAGCCTTCGAGGACATGCTGTGGCGCCGGGTGCAGCTTCGCGGCTGGCAGGCCTGGCAGACGCCGCTCTCCGGCTGGCTGAAGGCGCTGATGGTCACGCCCCTGCCGCTCGGCGCGGGGCGCAGCGTGGCGCTGACCGCGCTTGCCGACTACCAGGTGGAGCTCGAGTTCTGGCTGGCCGCGAAAACGGTCGACACCCGCC
>NZ_JAMZBD010000677.1:0-1289 GCF_024158685.1 Halomonas sp. 707D4
GGCGGCGATCTTCGAAGAGGATGGCGTGGAGCTGCCGGTGACCCGCATCCGCGGCGCCAAGGCGCGGGAGTGGATTGACCAGATGCGCCAGTCGATGCGCCTGGCGCCACTGCAGCGCGCCCTTGCCCGCCTTCAGGGCATCGAGAGCGAGCTTGCCCACCTCGACACCACCCTGTGGCAGCTCAAGCCCCAGCTGGCGGCGGACCAGCACCGCGCCGAGCGCACCCTGGCGGAGGCCGAACAGACGCGCAGCGAACGCCAGCGCGACTTCGACACCGAGCGCCACCGCTTCGAGACGACCCGGGATGCCCTCAACGACCGCTTCAGCGAAGCCGACAGCGCCCTCAAGCAGACCCAGCGCGAGCTCGACGACCTGCAGCAGCAGTTCGAGGCTTTTGATGCCGCCGACATGCCGGCGCTCGAGGAGGCGCTCACCGCACTTCCCCAGGCCCGTGAGCGTTACGAGCAGTACAAGGAACACCTGCGTGGCCTGCAGGAGATGGTGCAGGCGAGCCAGGCGCAGAAGGAGGAGCGCCTGCGCGAGCTGGGCGACACCCTGGCCCGGCAGAGCGAAGAGACCCAGGCGCTGATCGATGCGCTGAGCGATGAAAAGGCCACCCAGCGCGAACGCCACTGGGAAGCCAAACAGCAGCGTGACGAGCGCTTCCAGCGCGAACGCCAGGCGCTGGAAGCCACCTGCCAGGGGCGGCTGACCCACGCCGCCGAGCGGCTGGCGGTGCTCAAGGCCGCGCTCGACCACGGCGGCCCCACCGCCGAGGAGAGCGAGGAAGCCGCCCTGGCCCAAGGCCGCGTCGACCGTGTCCAGGCCGAGCGCAACGCCGCCGCCAGCCAGCAGGAGAGCCTGCGCCAGGAACTAAGTGATCTCAAGCGCGAGCGCGACGCCGCCGATCAGGCCCACCGCGAAGCGCGCCAGGCAGAGCAGCAGGCCCAGGAGCAGTGCCGCGAGCTAGAGCGCCAGCGCGACCCGGCCCAAGGGACGCTTCGCCACTTTCTGCGCTACCACGCCCCGGGCTGGGAGCAGCGCCTGGGCAAGGTGATCGCCCCGGCGCTGCTGGAAAGGCGTGATCTGTCGCCCACCCGCGTCGAACCCGGCAGCGACGATCTGTTCGGTATCGCCCTCGATACCCTGGCGATCGACGCGCCGCCCTACGCCCAGGCGGAAGCCGAGCTGCTCGCCGCCATCGACGAGGCGGGAGAGGCCGCGCTGCGCGCCCAGGCCGCCCTGACCAGCGCCGAGAAGACGCTCAAGCGCCAGAACGAGCGGGTGG
>NZ_JAMZBD010000678.1:0-1288 GCF_024158685.1 Halomonas sp. 707D4
CTTCAGGCCCCGCTTCGCTCCGCCGGCGGCGCGAAGCGGGGCCTGAAGCGCGGTCAATCGCTCACCATGATCGGGCGCCTCGAGCCGGGCGAGCTTGCGCGCGAGCGTCGCCGGGCGCGAAAAGGCGAAGGCGCGCTCGCCCAGGCCGTGGTGGAGCACCCGCGCCGCCACGCCAGGCTGATCGAAGGCCAGCGGCACGACCAGCATGGGCGTGGCGGTGTCGATGGCGTCGACCACGGTGTTGAGCCCGCCGTGGGTGATCACCGCCTCGGCGCGCGCCAGCGCTTCGCGCTGGTCGACGAAATCGACCGCCGCGGTGGCCCCGGCGCGAACCAGCGCCGCCTCCTGCATTTCATCGAGCTTGCCGCAGTGAGCGATCAGAAGCGCCTTGTTCTGGCGTTTGCACGCTTGGGCGATCTTCTTGAAAAGCGCGAAGCGGTGGCCCTGCAGCGTGCCGAGCGAGGCGAACACGAAGCGCTGGGGAAGCGGCAGTTCCGCCAGGCGCCGGTGGCTCGAGCCGGCCTTTGGCAGGCGCAGCGGGCCGACGGCGTGAAAGGTATCGGGAAGCGCTTCGCGCGGGAAATCGAAGGCGAGCGGCGTCTGGCTGATCTGGGCAAGCGGTGAAAGGCACTCGTGCAGCCCGCGGCGCGGCGAAAGCCCGAAGGCGCGGGCGTGGTGCTCGACCACCCGGGCGTGGCGGCCCATCAGCCGGTCGTAGATACGCTCGCTGGTGGCGTACATGCCTTGGGCGCGCTCGGACGCGGCAAACCGAAACGGCATCACCGGCAGCGGCAGGCCCTGCTCGCGGTTGACCGGCAGCGCGCAGGCCACGGACACGAACGGAAGATTCAGCCCCTCGGCGACCAGTGCGCCCGCGGGCTCCATCTGGTCGGCGATCACGCCGTCGATGCCGAGCGTCTCGAAGGCGGCGGGAAGCTCGTGGGCGAGCATGTCGGTGGTCTCGGCCAGGTCGCGAATCATGGCGAAAAGGCCAAGCCCGGAGGGGCTGGCCAGCCGCGAAAGCGTTCGCGCCTGACGCCCTGGCGGGTGGGTTGCGTGGCCCACGGCGAAAAAGCCGATGCTGGGCTCCTGAACCAGCGCGTTCGCGTCCACCTGGTGAACGAAGGTGACGCGGTGGCCGCGTGCGACCAGGCACACGGCCAGTGCCTCGAGGGCCTTGGCATGGCTGTAGAGCGCCGGGGCGACGACCGCGAAATGGCTCATTGAGCTCCTTTGCCGGGTCAACCGATCAGATCGAGCTGCTGGGTGAACCAGGCCGCGATGAAGT
>NZ_JAMZBD010000679.1:0-1288 GCF_024158685.1 Halomonas sp. 707D4
CCGGTCACCGCCGCGTAGACGATCATCACCCCCGACGGCGGAATGATGATGCCCAGCGACCCCGACGAGACCAGCACGCCGATGGAGAACGGGCCGGAGTAGCCCTCCTTGCGCATGGCCGGGTAGAGCAGCGACCCCACCGCCACCACCGTGGCCGGGCTCGAGCCGGAGATGGCGCCGAAGAACATGCTCGACGACACGGCGGTCATCCCCATGCCACCGGTAAAGCGCCCCACCAGCAGGTTGGCGAAACGGATGATGCGCCGGGAAAGCCCGCCCGCACTCATCAGGCTACCGGTGAGGATGAAAAACGGAATGGCCATCAGCGGAAACTTGTCGAGCCCGGCGAACAGGCGCTCGACCACGATGGCCAAGGGAATATGGCTGAAACCCGCCATGGTCGCCATGACCGAGCCCGCCAGGGCGATGAAGATCGGCAGGCCGACCAGCATCGAGAGCGCCAGCAGCGCGAGAAACGTCACGATCATGGCGCTATCCAATCTGTTCCAGGTGGGAAGAGGGTCGCTCGCTATCACACAGCGTGCGCAGAAAGTGTTGGGCGAAGCGCAGCGCCATCAGGCCGGCCCCCACGGGAATGGCCAACTGCACTACCCACATGGGCGCCTGCAGCGCGGAGCTCACCTGGCCAAACCGCTGGGTCTGCTCGGTGAGCTCGATGCCGTAGAACACCAGAAAGGCGCAGAACACGACGGAAAGACCGTGAACCAGCAGCGTGATCGCCTTGGCCACCGGCGCCGGGCTGAAGCGGCGCAGGATATCGATACCGATATGGATCCCCTGACGCGCGGCCACGCTCGCCCCCAGCAGCACCATCCAGACGATCTGGTAGCGCACCAGCTCCTCCGCCCAGGAGAAGCCATCGTTGAACACGTAGCGCGCCACGACGTTGGCGAACAGAATGCACGAGGCCGACAGGATCAGCGTGCCGATGAGGATCTCCTCGGCGCGGGACAGCACCGCATCAAGTGCGCGCATGGCGAAAGCTCCCAGGCAAGGCGAAGACGACAGGGCCCGCCACGCGGCCGGGCCCGGCGAAACACGAATTACTGCGCATCGGCGATGGCTTGCTCGAACGTCGCCACAAGCTCGGTGCCGATGTCGCTGGCGAAGCGCTCGTGCACCGAGGCGGTCGCGTCCCGGAAGGCGGCCAGCTGGTCGTCGTCCAGGGTGCTGACCTGGGTGCCGCTGCCCTCGATGGTGGCGATGTAGCCCTCTTCGCGCCGCGCGGTTTCCTCGCGCTGAAACGTCGTGGTCTCGCGGGCCGCTT
>NZ_JAMZBD010000680.1:0-1287 GCF_024158685.1 Halomonas sp. 707D4
CCGGTGCCTTCACCATTCCCCTGATGAAGCGTCTGGGCTACAAGGCCAAGCAGGCCGGCGGCATCGAGGCCGCCGCCTCCACCGGCGGGCAGATCACCCCGCCTCTGATGGGCGCCGGCGCCTTCTTGATCGCCGAGTACACCAATACGCCGTATCTCGAGATCGTCAAGATCAGCATCCTGCCGGCGATCATGTACTTCGCCACGGTCTACCTGTTCGTGCATATCATCGCGCTCAAGCAGGGCATGCAGGGCATGCCGCGCTCGGAGCTGCCGAAGATGCGCCAGGTGATGCAGGATGGCTGGCACTTCCTCTTGCCGCTGGCAGTGCTGGTGTGGCTTCTGGTGATGAACCTCTCGCCGATGCGGGTGGGCTACTACGCGGTGATCACCATGGTCGCGGTGGCGGTGATCCGCTACGCGCTGTGGTACTTCTTCGTCGCCCCGAAACAGGGTCAGCCGGTGACCGCCGAGCGTACCCTGGGCGTGATCAAGGCGGGTCTCGTCAAGCTGGTCCAGGGGCTCGAGCTCGGCGCGCGCAACGCCGTGGCGGTCTCCATGGCCTGCGCCGTGGCCGGTATCATCGTCGGCGTGGTGGGCCTGACCGGGCTCGGGCTCAAGTTCTCCTCGATGATGCTCGCCTTCTCCGGCGGTAATCTCGTGCTGGCGCTGGTGATGGTGCTCCTGGCAAGCCTGGTGCTCGGCATGGGACTGCCGGTGACCGCAAGCTACATCGTGCTGATCGTGCTGGTGGGCCCGGCCCTGACCAGCGAGTTCGGCGTGCCGCTTCTGATCGCGCACCTGGTGGTGTTCTGGTACTCCCAGGATTCCAACGTCACGCCACCGATCGCCCTTGCCGGTTTCGCGGGGGCGGCGATCGCCGGCAGCAAGCCGATGGAGACGAGCTTCCAGGCATGGAAATTCGCCAAGGGGCTCTACCTGATTCCGCTGTTCATGGTGTTCAACCCGGAGATCATCATCGGCGGCCCGGTACCGGTAGTGATCTGGAACGCGGTGATCGCGCTGTTCGCGCTGTGTGCCTTCGCGGCCTCGCTCGAAGGCTACCTGTTCACGCGCATGTCGCTGATTCCGCGCCTGGCCATCGGGGCGGCGATCTTCGGGGTCTTCTACCCGAACCTGTGGACCGAGATCGCCGGCGTCGTGGTGATGGCCGTGGCGATCGGCGCCAACTACCTGGCCAGCCGCCGGGAAGGGGCGCTCCCGACGCGCGCCTGACGCACTACCCGAGTGCGTATGCCACGACGCACGCAGGCACAAAAAAGCCCGG
>NZ_JAMZBD010000681.1:0-1278 GCF_024158685.1 Halomonas sp. 707D4
GCGCCTCAGCCCGGGTGTGGGTGAAGGCGCCGGCCACCGCCAGCCGCGCCGGGGTGAAGACGTTGACCAGCGCCCCCGCCGCCCAGAGGCAAACGGCGGTCAGCCGCGCCGGAAGCCAGTTGGCGAGATCGTCGAGCTTCGCCGAGGCGAAGCCGAAATCCGCAAAGCGTGCGTTCTTGTAGCCGACCATGGAGTCCAGGGTATTCACCGCCTTGTAGGCCAGCGCCAGCGGCGCGCCGCCGATGAGCGCGTAGAAAAGTGGCGAGGTGATGCCGTCGACGCTGTTCTCGGCAACGGTCTCGACCGCGCCGCGGGTGATCTCGGCTTCATCGAGGTGTTCGGTGTCGCGCCCGACGATCATCGCAAGCGCCGCGCGGGCGGCGTCGAGATCGCCCCGCGCCAGCGGCGCGGCCACCGCCCGCCCGGCCTCGGCCAGGCCCTTGATCGCCAGGGTGGTCGAGAGCAGCCAGAGCTCCGCGACCAGGCCAAGCCAGGGGTGGATCGCCGCCAGCAGCCAGAGTGCCAGTGTCGCCAGCCCGAACACGCCGCCGACCACCAGGAGGGTAGTGAGCGCGCCGGTCAGCCGCCGGGCAAGGGCCGCGCCGCGATTGAGCCGCGCTTCGAGAAAGGTGATGACGCGGCCCATGCCGACCACCGGGTGCGGCAGCCGGCGCGGGTCGCCGACCACCAGGTCGATCGCGACCGCGCCGAGCACGAGCCCCACCGGCACTAGCGCGTCACCCCGGCATCGCCGAAGGTGGCCATGTCGCGCAGCATCGCGCAGGCAGCAGTGAGCAGCGGAAACGCCAGCGCCGCCCCGCTGCCCTCGCCCAGGCGCATGTCGAGCGCCAGCAGCGGCGTCGCCTCCAGCGCCTCGAGGGCGTGCGCGTGGCCGGGCTCCGCCGAGCGGTGACCGAACACCAGGTACTCTCGCGCCGCCGGACACAGGCGCACGGCGACCAGCGCCGCCACACTGGCGATGAAGCCATCGACCACGGCGGGCAGCCGATGCGCCGCCGCCGCCAGAAAGCCGCCGGCCATGGCGGCGAGTTCCAGCCCACCCAGCGCCGCCAGCACCCGCGCGGGCTCCCGCCCGCAGCCGCGCGCCGCAAGCGCCCGTTCGATCACCGCGACCTTGTGGGCCAGCCGCTCTCGGGCAATGCCGGTGCCCGCCCCGACCAGCGCCGCGACCGGATGATTCGAAAGCGCCGCCAGCACGGCGCTGCTGGCGGTGGTGTTGGCGATGCCCATCTCACCGAGGATCACGCTGTGACAGCC
>NZ_JAMZBD010000682.1:0-1272 GCF_024158685.1 Halomonas sp. 707D4
GGTCCGGCGTGCCGCAGATGGCGGAAATCACCGCCAGGCCCTGGGCGCCCGCCGCGAACACCTGATCGACGTGCTCGGCCTTGAGCCCGCCAATGGCCACGCTCGGCAATCGGCTCGCCCCGGCCAGCGCCGCAAGGCCGGCAAAGCCCAGGGGAGCGGCGTGGTCCTGCTTGCTGGCCGTGGCGAACACCGGCCCCAGCCCCACGTAGTCCAACGCCTCCACCGGGGCGGCGTCGAGCTCCTGGCGGGTATTGATGGAAAGCCCCAGGATGGCGTGCTCGCCGAGCGCCTGGCGGGCCTTCAGCACTGCGGCATCGCTCTGGCCGACGTGCAGACCGTCGGCGCCGCTTTGAAGCGCCACCTCCAGGCGGTCGTTGATGATCAAGGGCACGCCGCTGCCGGCGAGCACCGCTTTCAGGCGCCGGGCCTGGTGGATCAGCGTGGCATCGTCGGCGTGCTTGTCGCGCAGCTGCACGACGCTCACGCCGCCGGCCACCGCTTCCTCGACGGTTCTCTCGAGGCCGTAGGCGCGACACAGCCCGGCGTCGGTGACCAGGTAAAGCGATAGATCCAGCGTCATGGCTGCGCTCCTGCATCGCTGCCCGCAGCGCCTGATGGTTGCGCGACGACTTCCCAGTGCGTCTGGTTCGACAGCGCGTCGGGCGTCAGCCGATAGAGCGCGTCGAGCAGCTCGACCTGGAAGCTGCCCGGCCCCTTTGCACGCTCGCCCGCCTCACGGCCCGCCAGCGCGAAACTCGCCAGGGCCGCCACGGTCGCCTCGAATCGATCGTCGGGCGAGGCCGCGACGAACGCGGCGACGATGGCGCTCAGGCCACAGCCGAGCGTGGTCACGCGCGGCATCAGGAAGTGTCCGCCGCTGACCCGGGCGTGGCGGGCGCCGTCGGTGACGAAGTCGCGCTCGCCGGTCATCGCCACCACGCAGCCCTGCTGTCGGGCCAGGGTCACGGCGGCGTGTTCGGCGTTCTGCGCGGCGGGGTCGGCGTCCACGCCGCGTCCCTTGCTCTCGAGCCCGGCCAGCGCCAGCACTTCCGAGACGTTGGCGCGGATCACCCAGGGCGCGCGGGCGAGCAGCGCCTCGCACAGCGTCTGGCGGTAGCGCGTGGCGCCGACGGCCACCGGGTCCAGCACCCAGGGGGTGGAGTGCAAGCCTGCCACCTCGGCGCAGGCCAGCATCGACTCGGCCCAGGGTGGTGAGATCGTGCCGATGTTGATCGACAGTGCCTGAGCGAGCTCGGTGAAGGCCGGCGCCTC
>NZ_JAMZBD010000683.1:0-1268 GCF_024158685.1 Halomonas sp. 707D4
CGCCTCTCTCGAACTGATTCGCCGCGCCACGCCCTTGATCGACGTGCGCGCACCGGTCGAGTTCGACCAGGGCAGCCTGCCCGGCGCCGTCAACCTGCCGCTGATGGTCGACGAAGAGCGCCATCAGGTCGGTATCGCCTACAAGGAGCAGGGGCAGGCGGCGGCCATCGCGCTCGGCGAGCAGCTGGTCAGCGGTACCGTCAAGCAGGCGCGTATCGAGGCCTGGCGCGGCTATCTCGAACGCTACCCGAACGCCGTGATCTACTGCTTTCGGGGCGGGCTGCGCTCGCAGATCACCCAGCGGTGGCTGGCACAAGCGGGGGTCGAGGTGCCGCGTATCGAGGGTGGCTGGAAGGCGATGCGGCGCGCGCTGTGTGCGCGCATCGAGCAGGCCACCGTCCAGCCGATGCTGGTGGTGGCCGGGCTCACCGGCACCGCCAAGACGGTGCTGATCAATCGCCTGGACAACGGGGTCGATCTCGAAGCCTGCGCCAACCACAAGGGGTCGGCCTTCGGGCGCCAGGTGGAGGCACCCACCACCCAGATCGACTTCGAACACGCCCTCGGCAAGCGCCTGCTCGGCCAGAACGGCGCGCTGGTCATGGAGGACGAGTCCCGCCAGATCGGCAACGCCAACATTCCGCTGACCTTCTGGCACGCGCTCAGCGAAGCGCCACGCATTCGTGTCGAGATGCCGCTGGATTGGCGCCTGGAGCAGCTGCGCTTCGATTACATCGAAGCCCTGCTGGCGGCGTTCGTGGCGCGTTTCGGCGCCGAGGAAGGGTTCCGGCGCATGCAGGAGCAGCTCTCGAACAGCTTGAAGCGCCTGGCCAAGCGGCTCGGCAACGCCCGGCTGCAGCGCCTGCAGCGAATGCAGGCGCTGGCCTTCGCTGCCCACGCCCAGGGCGATGTCCAGGCCCACGAAGCGTGGCTCGCCCCACTTCTGACCGAGTACTACGACCCGCTCTACCGTTATCATCTCGAGCGGCGCGACGACGCCCCCAAGGAGCTTCACGTGGGCGACTGGGAAAGCTGTCTGGAAGTCGCCCGGGCGTGGAGCGCCGAGGCCCGGGCCGAGCTGGCCTAGTGCCTCACGCCTGAGCGAGCCACTGGGTCATCACCCGGTCGAGCAGCGGCGCCAGCGCGTGAAAGCGCCCGGGCGGCGTCAGAATGGCCGACGTCTCCTGCACGTAGCGCCGGGCGGCCGGCGAAGCGGGCAGCGCGGGCGGATGGGCGAAGAGCCCGGCGGCGCTTTCGGCGGTGGCCTC
>NZ_JAMZBD010000684.1:0-1261 GCF_024158685.1 Halomonas sp. 707D4
CTACCTGTGCAAGCCGTTTTCGCTGGACGAGGTGGCCGCCCGGGCGCGGGCGCTGGTGCGTCGGGCCAAGCACTTCGGCGGCGACACCCTGCAGTGCGGCCCGCTCGAGTTCCTGCCGGACGCCCGCGAGCTGCGCCTGGACGGCGCGCCCGTGACGCTTCACCGCCGCGAGCTGGAGGTGATCGAGTACCTGATGATCAACCAGAACCGGCTGGTGAGTAAGGACCAGATCATCCAACGCCTCTCGACGCTGGACGAGCCGGTCACCTACGCCGCCGTCGAGACCTACGTCTCGCGCATCCGCAAGAAGATCGGCCGCGAGTTCGGCCTCAAGACGGTGCGCGGGCTGGGCTACTATCTCGACTGCAAGAAATAGACGACGCCATGCCCCTGTTCAAGCGCCCCTTCTCGATACGCGCCCGCCTGCTGATCTGGATCGGGCTGCCCTTCACCGGGCTCGCCCTGCTGGCGCTGGGCTCGAGCTACCTGCTGCTGACCCGCCAGATCAACGAAACCTTCGACGACCTGCTCTACAATGCCGCCCAGCGACTGGAGCGGCGTATCTACACCGCCGGTGGCGAGCTGCACATCAACATGCACTACTTCAGTATCAGCACGCTGGGCAGCCGGGGAGAAGGCAAGATCTTCTACCGCATCCGCGAGGTGGATGGGCCGATGATCGCCGGGTTTCCGGGCCTTGGCGACCCGCCGGGGCCACTGGACGAGCCGCTGTTCTACGACGTCGACTACGCCGGTAACGCGCTGCGCGCCGTGGCCCTCACCTTTCCCTACCAGCGCGGCCGAACGCAAACCACCCTCGAGGTGATCGTGGCGGAGTCGAAGGAGGCGCGTTACACCCTGGCCAACGACTTCATGCTCACCCTGAGCAGCCTCATGGCCGTCACCGGCCTGCTGGCGATGACCCTGGCGCTGTTCGCCATCCATCGCGGCCTCGCGCCGCTGAACGCGATCAGGCAGGCCCTGCGCCGGCGTTCGCCCAACGACCTGCGCCCCCTCGAGGAGAACGCGCCGAAGGAGATCCAGCCGCTGATCGCCAGCATCAACCAGCTCATGCAGCGCATGCGGCGCAGCATCGAAAGCACCCAGCAGCTCAATGCCGACGTTTCCCACCAGCTGCGAACGCCGATCTCGGAGCTGCGCGCGCTGACCGAGCTCTCCCTCAAGGCGACCCGGGAACCGGATACCCGCGCCAATCTGGTCGCGATGCAGCGCACCGCCGAGCACGCGAGCCACACGGTGC
>NZ_JAMZBD010000685.1:0-1259 GCF_024158685.1 Halomonas sp. 707D4
CACCACTGATGACCGTCGCGCCAACAGTGGCCGCCCGACGCGTAACGCCCGCCGCGACGCCACCGCGAACCGCAGTGACGCCCCCTCGCGCCCGGCAAAGAGCCAGGACGAGGGCGACAAGCGCGGCACCCCGAGCCGCACACGCAATCGCCGTCGCAGCGGTGCCGCCAGCGACCAGAAGGCGCCAGACAACGCCGCCAAGCCCGCTCGTCAGAGCGAACGGCCGACGCCCCAGGAGGCACCGGCGGACAACCGTCGCTCGGAGAGCCGACGCGAAAAGTCGCGCGACGCCAAGAAGAGCGATGCCAAAGGCGAGTCGAACCGCAACGCGGCCCAGCCGCAGCCCGAAGCAAAGCAGGACGCCCGCCAGGAGCCCAAGCAGGAGAACCGCCAGGATACGCCCAAGGACGACGGCAAGCCCAAGCGTACCCGCAACAACCCGCGCAGCCGTTCGCGCAAGCAGGCCGTCAACCCCAAGGCCGAAGCCGAGCAGCTCGCCCTGCAGGCAGAAGCCGCCCAGGCGCCGGCACAACCGGCACAAAGCACGCCAGAAGCGCCGGCAAGCGACAAGGCCGACACTGCCTCATTGACTGACAAGCCGCAGCCATCGATCGAGCCGGTGGAGCAGAGCGCGCCGCGCGAACCGTCGATCGACCAGGCCAGCACTCCCGCCGCCGAACCCGTGCAGGAAGACGTCGCACAGGACGAGCAGCGCGTCGCTGTGCCAGCGGACTCCGCGCCGAGCGACGCCGCCAGCGCCCAGGAGCCGCCCAAGGCAGAGCGTTCAAAAGACGCGCCGGTGAAAGAAGAGCCGCAGAAAGAAGCGCCGGTGCATGAAGCGCTGCCGCAAGCGCCCCGCGATGCCGCGAAAGCGCCAGTGACGCCGGTCGAGAACGACGCGGCCGAGCCGGTCGCTCAAAAGGCACAGGCACCGCAGGCCGAGCAGCCGATCGAACCGACCAATGCAGAGGAGCCGTCCGCACCGTCCAGTTCGGTGTCGGTCGAAGAGAGCGCACCGCGCGCCGACGCCGTCGAACCCGCAGCCGACGTCGAGAAAGCGCAGGACGACACCGCCGAACCCGCGCCGAAGGCCGAGGTGGCCGCTGCCGGGGTAGACGAAACGCCCGAGCCTGCGAAAGCCACCGAGCAGCGCGCCGAGCCGGTTCCCGAGATCGCCGCACCGGTAGCGCCCAAAGTGCCGGCCGCTGCCAAGCCGCAAGGCCAGGCCGAATCCGAGAGCAGCATTGACGCTCAGGGTG
>NZ_JAMZBD010000686.1:0-1258 GCF_024158685.1 Halomonas sp. 707D4
GTGTTCTTCGGCGCCGTCACCGTGGTGCAGGCTCCGGCGCTGCTGGTGACGAACATCCTCACCCCGGAACTTGCCGCCTACAGCGTGGCCGCGTTCGTGGTGATCGCCCTGGCGATGCCGCTCGGCGCCGCACTCGGCAAACGCCTGCCTTACGTGTGGTTCGACAACCTCATCATGCTGCTGTTGGCGGGCATCGCCGTGAAGATCATCACCGAGGTTTTCTAGCGGCAGGCGAGGCATTCGCTTAACCGCTATACTGATGTGACCCGCCACCGGGCGGGTATTACCATCAAGGAGAACCGCTCACATGGAAATGATCGATCAACTTCACGAAGGTCCGACGAAGGCCTTCGCCAAGCACTGCTTCGAGGCCTACTCACCGGAGGAGCTCGAGAAAGCTGCAGAGGGCGCGCCGGACGAGGCGGAGATGAAGCACTGGGGCATCACCGCAGGCGAGTGGGAAGAGGCTGTCACCACCGCACTTGCCGATCATCGCTCGCAGAAGATGTGAACACGGGGCCACCGCGCGACGCCGCGGTGGCCGATCGTTTCGCTTTCAGGCAGCGCCGTCTTTGCCCTGTCATAGAACGACGAGGAGGTTGTCATGAGAAAGTGGATCTTGCTTGCGTTGTTCAATTGGCTGCGCAAGCCCGCCAACCGCCAGAAAGCCAAGAACGCCTGGAACAAGTACCGCGGCAATGCCCAGCGGCGACCGGGCCAGGCCTCGAGCGCTCCTGGCCCGGGCACCCGCCGCCGCCCGAGCGACTCTGGCGAGCGCTTCTGATCGTTGCCGGTGTCGAGAACGTTGTGGGGAGGGCTATCCTCTCGCTATAGTGTGCCTCCCCACTCTCGACGAGAAGGCTTCACCGTTGGACAAGGCCACCTACCACGCACGTTGGGACGCGCTCGAGCAGCGTCAGCGCGAACAGAGCAATCTGCCGGAATCCGGCGTCGAGGACGCGACAGCCCTTCACCGCATGCTGACCCATACCTTTCGGGAATTCTTGATCGCCGCCTACTGCGATCACTGGCGTCTCGCTTACGCGCCCGCAGCATTCGATCTGGCATCGGACCGGGAGGTGCTCATCGCTCGCGCGGTTACCGTGCATGGCTGGACGCCAGGCGTCTCGGCCAGTCTCTCGACCCAGGACCTGGCGCTATCGCTGATCCATGAACTCGCACGCTTCACGCTGCCGGAAATGGCGGTACACGTTTCCTACATGAACCTGCAGGCCCTGCCCGCGGAGCAGTACCGCGC
>NZ_JAMZBD010000687.1:0-1254 GCF_024158685.1 Halomonas sp. 707D4
GCCGTTCTATCTCTCCCTGATGCAGCAGTACCTGCTGTTCTCGCAATCCGTCGACGAGCTGATCGCCGGCCTCGACGGGCTCGACGACGCGAGCCGGCGCAATCTCACCTTCTACGCCCGCCAGCTGGTCAGCGCCATGTCGCCGTCGAACTTCATCTCGACCAACCCCGAGGTGGTCAAGCGCACCCTGGAAACCCGGGGCCAGAACCTGCTCGATGGCCTGACGCGGCTGCGCGAGGATCTCGCCAACTCCAGCGAAGGCATCAACGTGGCCATGACCGACCGCCAGGCCTTCGCCGTCGGCGAGAACATCGCCGTCACGCCCGGGTCGGTGGTGTTCGAGAACGAATTGATCCAGCTGATCCAGTACGCACCGGCGACAGAAACGGTGTTCAAGACGCCGCTTCTGATCGTGCCGCCCTGGATCAACAAGTACTACATTCTCGATCTGCGCGAGGACAATTCGCTGGTCAAGTGGCTCGTCGACCAGGGCCATACGGTATTTCTGATCTCCTGGCGCAACCCGGGCCCCGAGCAGCACGACGTCACTTGGGCGGACTACATGCAGATGGGCCCCATCGCCGCCATGGAGGCGATCGAACGCGCCTGCGGCGAGAAGTCGGTGAACCTGGTCAGCTACTGCGTAGGCGGCACGCTCACCGCCTCGACGGTGGCGTACCTGACCAGCACCCGGCGCGCGCGCAAGGTCAAGTCGGTCACCTACATGGCCACGCTCCAGGATTTCCGTGACCCCGGTGATATCGGCGTGTTCCTCAACGAGGCCGTGGTGCAGGGGATCGAGCGCTCGATGCAGCTCAAGGGCTATCTCGATGGCCGCTCCATGGCCTACACCTTCAACCTGCTGCGCGAGAACGACCTGTTCTGGTCGTTCTTCGTCAACAACTACCTGAAGGGCGAGGTGCCTGCGGCGTTCGACCTGCTCTACTGGAACACCGATGGCACCAACCTGCCCGCGGCGACCCACGGCTGGTACCTGCGCCACCTGTATCTGGAGAACCGCCTGGTCGAGCCCGGCGGCATCGAGCTCGACGGGGTGAAGATCGACCTGCGCAAGGTCTCGACACCGAGCTACTTCGTCTCGACGAAGGAGGACCATATCGCCAAGTGGAACAGCACCTACCATGGCGCGCTTCTGCCCAAGGGGCCGGTTACCTTCGTGCTGGGCGGCTCCGGCCATATCGCCGGCATCGTCAATCCGCCGCACAAGCAGAAGTACGGCTACTGGATCAACGA
>NZ_JAMZBD010000688.1:0-1252 GCF_024158685.1 Halomonas sp. 707D4
CTCGATCACCTGGGCGAGGGTCGCCGCGAAGCGCGACTCGCTCTGGCGCGGCAGGCCGTAGATCAGATCCACGTTGAGCGAGCCGAAGCCGAGCCGGTGCGCCTCGTCCATCAGGGTCTCGGTCAGCTGCTTCGGCTGGACGCGGTTGATCGCGCGCTGCACCTCCGGGTCGAGATCCTGCACCCCCAGGCTCAGCCGGTTGAAGCCCAGCGACTGCAGGTGGCGCAGGGTGAACACGTCGGCCTCGCGCGGGTCGATCTCGATGGCGTAGTCACGCCCCGGGTCGCTCGAGAGCCCGAAGCGGGCGTCGAGCCGGTCGATCAGGTCGCCCATCTGGGAAAGCGTCATAAAGGTCGGCGTGCCGCCGCCCCAGTGGAGCTGCTCCACCGGGCGCGAGGTATCGACGTGGCGCGCGGCGAGCACCATTTCGCGGTCGAGGCGCGAAAGGTAGGGCTCGGCGAGCTGGCGGTTCTTGGTGGCGATCTTGTTGCAGGCGCAGTAGAAGCAGATCTTCTCGCAGAACGGAATGTGCACGTAGAGCGATAGCCCCCGGCGACCGGCGTTGCTGCGCTGAAGCGCCTGGGTGAAGTCCGCGGATGTGAACGCTTCGTGGAAGGCCAGCGCCGTCGGGTAGGAGGTGTAGCGCGGCCCGCTCTTGTCGTAGCGGCGCAGAAGCGCCTCGTCCCAGGCGGGGGCGGGTGACGACACGGCGTGAGCGCGATTGGGCATGAGGGCTCCCGGGCAGATGGCAGGCGCCGGCGGTTTCGACGGCGACGAGTCATGTTAGCGCGCGGGCGACGTGGCCGGGTTGAGCTGGGTCAATAAAGCGGCGAGACGCTAGTGGCCCGCGTGGGGCACCAGCGCCCAGAGCTGGTAGAGGGCGAAGGCGATGATCGAAAGCGCTGCCAGCGTGCGCGTGGCGGGGTGGCGAATGAGCCCGGAAAGCGAGCGGGCGGCCACGCCGGTGGCGAGCACCGCCGGCAGCGTGCCGAGCCCGAAGGCGCCCATCAGCAGCGCCCCCTGGGCCGGCGCGCCGCTGGCCAGGCTCCAGGCGAGCATCGAGTAGACCAGCCCGCAGGGCAGCCAGCCCCACAGCGCCCCCAGCGCGAACGCCTGGGGCAGGTGAACCACCGGCATCAGCCGCCGCCCGACCGGCTCGACGTGGCGCCAGAGCCGTCGCCCGAGGGCTTCGAGGGCCAGAAGCCCCTTCCACCAGTGGGCGATGTAGAGCGCCATCAGGATCAGCATCACG
>NZ_JAMZBD010000689.1:0-1249 GCF_024158685.1 Halomonas sp. 707D4
ATTCTGACCATCACCTACGATCCGGAAGAGAGCGCCTCATGAGCCACCGCCACGCCCGCATCAACGCCGCCCTTCGAGGCGCGCGCGACGGCATCCCGCTGCTCGGCGGCTACGTGCCCGTCTCGCTGTCGTTTGGCCTGGTGGCCACCCAGGCGGGGTTCTCGCCCTGGGAGGCGGCGGTGATCTCGGCGCTGATCTACGCCGGCGCCTCGCAGTTTCTGTTCGTCGGCATGGTCGCCGCTGGCGCGCCGCTGTGGCTCGTGGTGGCACTGACGCTCTTGATCAACGTGCGTCACGTGGTCTACGGCCCCAACCTGGCGACGCTGCTGCCCCGAAGCCGCCACTGGCCCTGGCTGATGCACGGGCTGACCGACCAGGTCTTCGCCCTGGCGTTGACCCGGCTACCCGAGGTGGACGAGCGCGAACGGTTCGGCTGGTTTCTGGGGGCGGCGCTGATGGCCTGGGCAGTGTGGATCGTCGGTACCGTGGTCGGCGCGGTGGCGGGCGAAGCGGTCACCGCCTACTGGCCGCTGCTGGGCGACATCATGCCTTTCGCCCTGCCGGCGCTGTTTCTGACCATGACCGCACCACGCTTCACCAATCGGCGCTGGTCGGCGGCGCTCACCGTCACGGTGCTGGCGGCGATGGCGCTGAGCCTCTCGGGCGCTACCAACGTTGCCATTCCGTTGGCGGCGGCCTGCGGGGCGCTGTGTTTCTACACGCTGCGCTTTCCCGCCGGGAGGTGCGCATGAGCACGTCGCTGTGGCTGGCCGTGATCGCCTCGGCGCTGGGCACGCTGTTGATTCGCGTGGTGCCGTTCATGTGGATGCAGCGCCGGCTCAGCGCCCGCGAGGGGCCGAACGCGCTGCCCGGCTGGCTGGCGGTACTGGGCCCCTTAATGATCGCCGCGGTGCTGGGGGTAGCGATCGTGCCGGTCAACCCGAGCGCACTGTCCTGGCTGGCCACTGCCCTGGGGCTCACCACGACGCTGCTGGTGTGGCGTCGAACGCGCTCGCTGGGCTGGCCGGTGGCCGCCGGGGTGGGCGTGTTCGGCGCGATCATGCTGCTGTCGCACGCAGTGCTGACCGGCTGAAAAAGTACCACGCATGAAAAACCCGCTCTCTTGCGAGAGCGGGTGATGTCACGAACGAGGCGCGATTGACCTAGCGCGTGCGCCGCCGCCGGCGCAAGAGCCACGCGCCGAGCAGCACGACGATGGCGACGCCGGCGACCCCCATGCCCACCCGGG
>NZ_JAMZBD010000690.1:0-1246 GCF_024158685.1 Halomonas sp. 707D4
CATCGGCAAGGCGCTCGACGGCGACCCGCCCCTGGCCTTCGCCTTGCCAGCCGGTCACGGAGCGCGGGCCGGGGCGCGAGACGAAGTGCATCCTGCGCACTCGACCCAGGCGCTCCTGCAAACGTTCGATGAGTGTCAACGCCGCGTCCTCGACTGAATAAAGGGGGCTAGCTTACCCGCTCGCCGATGCAAGCGCAGCACCTCGCGACCGGCGAACTCTACTTGTACACTGGATGTAACGGTTCGGTGCGTTGCTTGTACAAATTTACCCCTGCGAGGGAGGAGGTTCTCGATGCGCGTTCTCATTACCGGCGGGTCCGGCTTCGTCGGCCGGCGTCTCTGCGAGCGGCTGCTGGCGCGCGGCGACCGGGTCGACGTGGTCTCCCGCTCGCCCTCGAAGGCGGCAAGGACGCTGCCCGGCGAGTGCCAGGTGCGCGACAGCGCCATGGGCTTCATCGAGACGCCGCCGGAAGCGGTCGTCAACCTGGCCGGCGAGTCGATCGCCGGCAAGCGCTGGAGCGAGGCGCAGAAAAAGCGCCTGCTCGCCTCGCGGGTGGAGTCGACCACGGCGCTTGTGGAGTTCTGCCGGGCGCTCGAGAAGGCGGGCAAGCCGCTGCCCTCGGTCATGGTCAGCGGCTCGGCGATGGGCTACTACGGGGATCAGGGCCGCCGGGTGGTCGACGAGCAGACCCCGCCGCACGCGGAGTTCGCCCATCGGCTCTGCGCCCAGTGGGAAGCCGCCGTCGAGCCGGTTACGGACCTGGGCGTACGTCTGGCGCTGCTGCGCACCGGGCTGGTGCTGGACGCAGGCGGCGGCACGCTTGCCAAGATGCTGCCGCCGTTCAAGTTCGGCCTGGGCGGGCGCTTCGGCGATGGCCGCCAGTTCATGCCCTGGGTGCATCGCGACGACCTGGTCGAGGCGATTCTCTACCTGATCGACCAGCCCTCTCTCGAAGGGCCCTTCAACGGCTCGGCCCCGCACCCGGTGACCAACGCCGAGTTCACCCGCACCCTGGCGCGCCAGCTTCACCGCCCGGCACTCTTTCCGGTGCCCGCCTTCGCGCTGAAGGCGGGCCTTGGCGAGATGTCGCGGCTGCTGCTCACCGGTGCCGACATGCGTCCGGCGCGCCTGCTGGAGGCCGGGTTCGGCTTTCGCTACCCGACGCTCGACGAGGCGCTGGACGAGATCCTCGCCGACGCCTAGGCGTTGGGGTCGACGGTGATCACCACGCGCACCGCGTCCAGG
>NZ_JAMZBD010000691.1:0-1239 GCF_024158685.1 Halomonas sp. 707D4
GGGATGGTGCGTGGCGATGACCAGCGTGCGCCCGGCCCTCGCCCAGCGGCCGAGCGCCTCGACCACCACCGCCTCGGTCCCGGCATCCAGGTTCGCCGTCGGCTCGTCGAGCAGCACGAGCGGCGCCTCGCTCAGGTAGATGCGCGCCAGCGCCAGCCGCTGCGCCTGCCCACCCGAGAGACCCACGCCCCGCTCACCGAGCGGCGTCTCCAACCCCTGCGGCAACGCCTCTAGAAGCTCACCAAGGCCTGCCTGATCGAGAGCCTCGCGCATGGCCTCGGGCCCGGCCTCGGGATCGGCGAGTGCCAGGTTGTCAGCAAGACTCCCTTGCAGCAGACAAGGCGACTGATCGAGCCAGGCCACCTGCGTTTGCGGCCGACGACGAAGTTCTCCCGCCCGAGGCACCATGAACCCTGCCAGCAGCGCCAACAGTGACGACTTGCCGCTTCCCGATGCGCCGGTCAGTACCACCACGTCACCGGGCTCGAGCACCAGCGACACGTCACCCAGCACGCTTTCGCCATCGTGACCGATCTCCACATTGATGAGTTCGAGCAGCGCATCATTGTCAGGAGCATTCGCGGGCCCAGCCGCCTTGCGAGGTTGATCGAGCAGGTAGACCAGGCTTTCCGCCGCGCCCAGCGCCGCCGCGCGGTCGTGGTAGTGCTGGGAAAGCGTGCGCAGCGGCTGAAAGAATTCCGGCGCCAGCAGAAGCACGGCCAGCCCGGAGAACAGCGTCAAGGAGCTGGCGGGGCCATAATCGATATAGCCCAGCAGCCCGAAACCGACATACATGGCCACCACCGCGATGGCCACGGAGGCGAAGAATTCGAGTACCGCCGAAGAAAGGAAGGCGAGCCGCAGCGTCTTCATGGAAAGCCGCCGATACTCGTCGGTGGCGTACCAGACATCGCGGCGCGCCTGCTCGGTTCGCCCGAACAGCTGCAGCGTGCTCATTCCCCGCACCCGATCGACGAAGTGTGCCGAAAGCCGCGAGATCGCGCCGAACTGCTCGCGATTCAAGCGCTCGGCGCCCATGCCCACCAACGCCATGAAGAACGGAATCAGCGGTGCCGCCAGCAGCAGGAAGATCACCACCACGTAGTCGAGCGCACCGACCACGCAGGCGATCAGTAACGGCAGCACCACCACGATGCGAAGCTGCGGATGAAACCGCGCGAAGTAGCCCTCGAGAGCATCGACGTGCTCGACCGCCTGGGTCGCCAGCGCCCCGCTCTG
>NZ_JAMZBD010000692.1:0-1236 GCF_024158685.1 Halomonas sp. 707D4
GAGAAGCCCGGCATGCTGGAAGCGCGCGGCGCCCAGCAGCTCGACCGCGAAAAGCTCCACTTCAGCGCCCTGGACATGTTCGGCGACTTCTTCGAGCAGACCAGCGGCGAAGCGCTGGACGAGGAGCAGAAGGAGGTCATGCGCCGGCTGATCGACGAGCTCGCCAAGGAGGGCACGCCATGACGCCGCTGGCGCTCACCCTTCAGGCCTTCGGCCCCTTCGCCGGCACCGAGCGGCTCGATTTCACCGCCCTGGGCCGCCACCCGCTGTTTCTGATCAACGGCCCCACGGGCGCCGGCAAGAGCTCGATTCTGGATGCGATCTGCTTTGCCCTCTACGGCCAGACCACCGGCGAGGAGCGTACCGGGGGCGACATGCGCTGCGACGCGGCAAGCCCCCGGCTGCTCACCGAAGTGACGCTGGATTTTCGCCTGCACGACCGCTTCTACCGCATTCGCCGCGTGCCCCAGCAGGAGCGTCCCAAGGTCAAGGGGGAGGGCACCACCACGCAGAACACCGAAGCCCAGCTCTGGCAGCTGAGCGAAGCGCTCGAGGAGCGCCACTGCCTGGTGGCCAGGAACGTGGGGGAAGCCACCGCGCAAATCCAGGCGCTGCTCGGCCTCGACGTCAAGCAGTTTCGCCAGGTGATGGTGCTGCCCCAGGGCAAGTTTCGCGAGCTTTTGGTCGCACCTTCCAGCGAGCGCGAGAAGATCTTCGCCCGACTGTTCCAGACGCAGATCTTCAAGCGCATCGAGGATGAGCTGCTCGAGCGCTCGAAAGGCATCGTCTCCCGCGTCAAGAGTCACCGCGAGCACATCAGCGGCCTGCTGGCCGGCGGCGAGCTCGAAAGCGAGGCGGCCCTCGACGAGGAGCTGGCTTCCCTGGCGCCCCGGGTCGAGGAGGCCAGTGCCCGCTTTGAAGCCGCCAGGCGCGCACGCCGTGAAGCGGAGCAGCGCCGCGACGCGGGCCGGGAGATCGAGCGCCAGCGCCAGGCCCGCGATGCGCTGATCACCGACAAGCGCGCGCACCTGGAGCACGTTGAGGCGATCGAAGCCGCGCGCCAGCGGCTTGCACAGAACGAGCGCGCCCAGCATCTGCGCGCGCCTTTCGACACCGAAGCCCAGGCGCGCAAGGCGTGCGAGGCGGCCCGCGAGGAGCAGCGTCAGGCCGAATCCGCGCTGAACATCCAGCGCGAGCGCACGCTCGAGGCGCAAACGGCGCTTTCCACGGCGCAAC
>NZ_JAMZBD010000693.1:0-1231 GCF_024158685.1 Halomonas sp. 707D4
AACGGCGGGCTTGAGTCCTACGGAGACGGCGTGATGACGCTGGGCGTGATCGACGCCAGCGAGCAGTTGAACGAGCCGATCGACACGGGGCAGTTGCCTGACGACGGCGGCCCGGTGCCGCTGCTGCTGGGGCAGTGCTTCAACGTACCGGTGCACCGCGTGGACACCGCGACGCTGCGCTATCGGGTGGGTTATCTGCCGCTGCTGAGTGTGACGCCACGCGACATCGGCAACCCGGTACCGCATACCGCGCACCTGGCCGACGGGGCGTTCACTCTGGAGAACCACCCGGGCAACGGCAGCGAGATCACCGCTGGCGCGCACGAGCAGCACGATACGCCGATGGCGATCGTGCAGTGGGTGGCGGACTACTACGGCAAACAGGTCTCCCCCGAGACTGTGCTGCCCGATGTGACCGTCGGCTATTACGGCACGGGCGAGGTCAGCGGGGCGCAGATTCTCGACGCCCTGCAGGAGACGCTGGGCGCCGGCTGGCATCTCGACGCGCTCGACAGGATCGACATGCGAGTGTTCGACGCCCCGGGCGACGAGGTAGCGCTGGTGCTGACGGTCGATAACGTGCAGCGCAACACACTCGCGCTCGACGGCGTAGAGCCGCCCTGGTCGGGCTTGACGCTGCGCTGGGGGCGCAACGATGCCGCGCTGCGCACGGTTGCCGAGGTGATCAACCAGGACGACCCGGCACTGGCGGCGCGGCTGGCGCAGGAATGGCGCGACAGCATCGGCGAGCAGGAGTTGCCCGGGCACCCGCTGGCCTCGGATGAAACGGTGTCGACGTTGCTGCAGGACGGAGAGGCGGCGCAGGCCGAGCGCGACCGACGGCTGGCGTACCATGCCGTGCGCCGCGAGCGCTGGCGCTTCACGACGTACCTGCCCACCGTGCCGCTGTACCAGGCCGTCACCGTCAACGTGCCGCCCCTGGTCGGGCGGGTGGGCCGCGTATCCGCCGTGCGTCTCGAGCGCGCGGGCGGCAAGGCCGAAGTGGAGATCATTCTGTGAGCCGAACAACGAACATCCGGCTGGTGCTCGAGAACGCGTTCGATGCCGCCGCGCTGACGGTGAACCAGGCCGCCCCGGGCACACCCGTCGAGAACCTGCAACGCGACGATCGCGCCGAGATCTATCGGAGCGCTGACACCGGGTTGATCGTGATTGAGGGCCTGCTCACTGCGGCGGCATTCGTCGATAGCCTCTCGATACTGCGCCACAA
>NZ_JAMZBD010000694.1:0-1230 GCF_024158685.1 Halomonas sp. 707D4
GCCTCAGGCAGCGCAGGTCGAGCCACAGCGCGCCCTCCTTGATGCGTCCGATGATCGGCCGGGGCAGCGCCCGAAAGGCGCGTTCGAGTTCGCGCAGCGCGCGCTCGCGTACCTCGCGCCGGGGCGAGTCCACGTCCAGCACCAGCGCCACGCTCGGCAGCCGGTCCACCGGAAGCGACCCGCTGCCGAGCTGGCTCATGCACGGTGCAAGCTGCGCGGTGCGCCCGGCCGGAAGCGCGGTGATCCCTGCCAGTACGCGCTCGCCGGCGGCCTGGATGTCGCAGGCCTCACGGGTCAAAAGGCGCAGGGTGGGCAGGGTCTGCTCCGGGCGGTCGTCGTCGCGGTAGTGCTTGAGCGTGGCCTCGAGTGCGGCCAGCACCAGCTTGTCCAGGCGCAGCGCGCGTTTGAGCGGGTGGCGCTTGATGCGCTCGATGAAGGCGCGCTTGCCGACGATGATGCCGGCCTGGGGCCCGCCGAGCAGCTTGTCGCCGCTGAAGGTGACCACGTCGGCGCCGGCGGCGATCGCCTCGCCGGGCTGGGTTTCGTAGGGCAGCCCAAACGTCGAAAGATCGACCAGCGCGCCGCTGCCCAGATCCACCACCAGGGGAAGCTCGGCCTCACGTGCGATGCGCGCAAGTTCGGCTTCGTCCACGGCGGTGGTGAACCCCTCGACGGCGTAGTTGGAGGTGTGCACCTTGACCAGAAGCCCGGTGTCGTCACCGATCGCCTCGCGGTAGTCGCGCGGGTGGGTGCGGTTGGTGGTGCCCACCTCGCGCAGCCGGCAGCCGGCGGCGGCCATGATGTCCGGCATGCGAAAGGCGCCGCCGATCTCGATCAGCTCGCCGCGGGAGACGATCGCCTCCCGCCCGGCGCCGAGGGCGCCCAGGGTGAGTACCACGGCGGCGGCGTTGTTGTTGACCACGGTGGCGGCCTCGGCGCCGGTCAGCTCGCACAAGAGCGCCTCGATCAGGTCGTCGCGATCGCCGCGCCCGCCGGTTTCGAGATCGTACTCCAGCGCCACCGGGTCGCGCGCCACCCGGGCCATGGCGTCGATGGCGGGTTCCGAGAGCAGCGCGCGGCCCAGGTTGGTGTGGATCACCGTGCCGGTGAGGTTGAACACCGCCCGGGCGTTGGGGCTCACGAAGGCGTCGAGCCGCTCGCGCAGCGCGTCGACGATCGACGTCTCGTCGAGGGGAGCATCCAGCGGGGCGGCGCGCAGCGCGTCGAGGG
>NZ_JAMZBD010000695.1:0-1217 GCF_024158685.1 Halomonas sp. 707D4
GGTCGAGTATCACCAGGCCCAGAAAGCGCTGCGGCTCGCGCAGCGCGGCCATCATCATCAGCGTGCCGCCGAGCGAATGCCCCACGCCCAGTACCGGCCCCGACTGGGGCAGGTGGTGGTGAAGCAGTTCGTCCACCAGGTTGGCCCAGTTGCGATTGACCGGGTACTGCGGGTGATGGCCCACCCGGTCGATGAGCTGCACGTCGAAATGCTCGGCCAGCGGCGCGAGCAGGCTGCGGTAGCTCGAACCGGGAAAGCCGTTGGCGTGGGCGAAGACGAGCGGAGGGCGCGAAGCGGTCATGGGCGGGCTCGGTGGGTCATGGGTCGTTGTTATAAGGCCGCTATCGATCATACAACTGTTTTAATCGCTGCTGGAAGCCGCGTCAATGACCGCGTCGGCAGAACATCAAAATAACGCGAGCTGGGTTTGCGGCGCACTGTCGGCCAGGCGATAGCCCACGCCCAGAAGCCGCACCGGGCGGGCGCCCCGCGCCCAGCCCACGTTCAAGAGCGCTTCGAACTGGGCCATGTCGGGCGCGGGGTCGGCGTGCTCCACGGTGGTCTGGGTGAAGTCGTTGAACTTGACCTTGACCATCAGCCCCTTCACCGCCGGCGCCGGGTCGAGCCGGGCGTAGCGCCGTTCCAGGTCCTCGAGCAGCGCGGGCAGCTCCTGGCGGCACGCCTCCAGCGTCGGTAGATCCCGCGAGTAGGTCTGCTCGGTGCTGATCGACTTGCGCTCGCGGTGGGTCTTCACCGGGCGCTCGTCGTGCCCCCGGCTCAGCTCGAAAAGGCGCTTGCCGAAGCGGCCGAAGTGCTCGACCAGCTCGGTCAGGGGCCGCGCGCGCAGATCCGCGCAGGTGTGGATATCGAGGCTCGCCATCTTCTCGGCGGTGCGCGGGCCCACGCCGTGGATCTTCTTCACCGGAAGCGCGGTGACGAAGCGCTCGACGTCATTGGGTGCGATCACGCAGAGCCCGTCGGGCTTGTTCCAGTCGCTGGCGATCTTGGCCAGGAACTTGTTCGGCGCGACCCCGGCGGAGACGGTGATGCCCACCTCGCGGCGCACCTTGTCGCGAATCGCCTGGGCCATCAGCGTGGCGCTGCCCTTGAACTGGGTGACATCGGAGACGTCCAGAAAGGCTTCGTCCAGCGAGAGCGGCTCGATCAGTTCGGTCAGCTCGCGGTAGATGGCGAAGACCTGGCGGGCGACCTCCTTG
>NZ_JAMZBD010000696.1:0-1215 GCF_024158685.1 Halomonas sp. 707D4
CACCCGGATGGCGAGGCCGAAGCGGGCCCGGTCGACGATTTGCTCGAGCTCGCCGCGCTGGAGCGGCTCTACCGCCAGCCCTTGAGCGCCGCCGATGCGCGGGTCGACCGCGTTGAGGATCAGCGCGGTCTTCAAGGGCTCGGCACCGACCACGCCGGCAAAGGGGAAGGCGATCATGGCTGACTCCTCGTGCGGTGGGGGTCGCGGCGCGGCATGAACACCGGCGCGCCGTCGATCTCGGCGGCGCTCAAGGGCTGGCGGTAGAGCCGCTCCAGCGCGGCGAGCTCGAGCAAATCGTCGACCGGGCCCGCTTCGGCCTCGCCATCCGGGTGCAGCAGCAGCGCGTGGCTGCACCAGCGCGCGGCCAGGTTCACGTCGTGCAGGCACATCATCACCGTGCGCCCGTGAGCGGCCCGTTCACCGAGCAGCGCCATCACCGCGCTCTGGTGGTGCAGATCGAGATGATTGGTCGGCTCGTCGAGCAGCCACACCGCCGGGTCCTGGGCGTAGAGCGTGGCGAGCGCCACCCGCTGGCGCTCGCCGCCGGAGAGCGAACTCACCAGACGCCGCTCGAAGCCGGCCAGATCGAAGGCGCAAAGCGCCGCCTCGACGCGCTCGCCATCGCCCGCGTTTTCGCGCTGGAAAAGCGACAGGTACGGGTGGCGGCCCATCATCACGGCCTCGAACACCGTGGCGGGAAAGCCGTCCATGCGCTCCTGGAACACCAGCCCCAGCCGCCGGGCGACCTCGCGCCGGCCAAGCGCGCCCAGCGGCTCGCCGTCGAGAAAGACGCCGCCTGAGCGCGGGGCGTGGAGCCCGGCCAGGGTGTGCAATAGCGTGGTCTTGCCCGCGCCGTTGGGGCCGAGCACGCCCCACACCTGGCCGGGGGCGATCTCGAGTTCGAGCGGGCGCGTCGCGCGGCCGGGAATCGCCAGCGCAAGCCCTCGGGCGGCCAGCCGGCTCACGGGCGACTCCGGTGGAGCAGAAACAGAAAGGTAGGCACGCCGAGCAGCGCGGTGATCACGCCGACCGGCAGCTGCTCCGGGGCGATCAGCGTGCGCGCCAGCGTATCGGCGAGCAGCACCAGCGTGCCGCCGGCGAGCGCGCAGGCGGGCAGAATGCGCCGCTGGTCGTTGCCCAGCACCAAACGCAGCATGTGCGGTACCACCAGCCCGACGAAGCCGATGCTGCCGGCGGTGGTCACCGCCACGGCGG
>NZ_JAMZBD010000697.1:0-1213 GCF_024158685.1 Halomonas sp. 707D4
GGCGAAGGCGGCGAGCTCGTCGCTGCGGCGGATGAACGGCGAGTCGAGGCGGTAGAGCTGGGTCTCGAAGCGTGAATCCGCCTCCAGCTGGGCGGCGATGCGCTCCCAGGCCACCGAGCGCTCCGGCAGCGCATCCAGCGCTCGGGTATTGAGCGGGGTGGTCACGGTCACGTCGAGAGTGCGATGCACCTGCTCGAGCGCGAAGTAGAGCACCCGGTTGCCGAACACGTCGCGCCGCTCCGCCTGGTGCTGGGGCAGCGGGGCGATCGACAGGCTCGAGGCGCCGCACTCCTGGTGCGGGGTCTTGCGCGGCAGCACCCGGGCTTCGCTGTGGCACAGCGTGACCGGCGCGGCGTAGTGGTAGCGCGTGGTGTGGCGAAGGGTGTATTTCATTCGTCGGGCTCCATGCTGACGAGCTGGCGCGGGCGCTCCACGTGGCTGAAGTGGCTCTGGCCGATGGCCTCCGACAGCGCCCCGAGCGGGGTGATCAGCGCATCGAGCAGCTGGATGAGCGCGTCATCCGCCTCCTGCGTGTCATTGAGTTGGCTCAGGCGCTCGATGTCCGCCAGATGCAGCGCCGCACTCGCCTGGATCAACAGCCGGCGCTCGGCGTTGCGGTAGGGCGTGTTGCTGCCGGGCAGGCGCTCCACCTGCTGATTGATCCGACGCAGCAGGTAGCCCACCGAGCGCGGATTGGTCTCGTCGAACAGTAAAAGGTCGATGATCGCCGCCGGGTGGAGCTCGCTGCGGTAGCGCCGCCGGTAGGCGGTAAAATTGTCGGTGGTGGCCAGCACCACTTCCCATAGAGCGGCGCGGCGTTCGAACCGGGCGCTCAGGGTGAGCTTGAGCAGCGCCAGAAGCCCCAGGGTGCGATCGAGCAGGCGGCCGATCTCCATGAAGCGCCAGCCGTAGTGGTGGGGCATGGTCTCGTTGCACAGCCCGAAGAACGCCGCGAGCTGGGCGAAGACCGTCTCGCAGGCGCGCCGCGCGCCGCCGGGGGCGAGCGCGGGCGACAGCATGTCGAACTGCTGGCGCAGCTGGTGAACCAGCCGCCAGGAGTCGTCGCCCAAGTGATCGCGCACGCTGCGGGCGTTGCGCAGCAGCTGGGCGAACAGCGGCTGCAGCGCCTGGGGGTCGGTGGCGTCGAACTGGGCAAGCAGCGCGCAGCGCTTGGCGTCGAAGCCGGTCGGCAGCGTCCTGCCCTTGGGCGTTT
>NZ_JAMZBD010000698.1:0-1201 GCF_024158685.1 Halomonas sp. 707D4
GGCAATGCCTGAAGGATGGCGCACTTGCAGGAGCTTACGCAGATAGCCGCCTAGATCTTCCAGTGAAGCCTGACTCTCGAGAAGATAGCCCCATTCATCATGTAGTCCTTGTACCAGAAACGCTTGCAGTACGGGATGACAAGCGCCGGGTAGTGCGATTAACCAAGGCGAAATTTCGCTAACCTCACTCAAAGGTGTTCCGGCATACAATAAGTCCGCCTCAAGGCCGCTCTCGAACGACCATTCATAAAGTCGCCGGGCAAGCTGTTTGACACGCGCACCGTCTATCAGGAGATAAACATCTCGGTCAGCGGGCCACTGCCATGTGCCACCTTCCAGGCCTACCTCAAATGCCCATTCAGCCATTGCTTGTTGCCTCACATACGGGGCATAGCGCCTGCTGTTGCAGTAGAGCGGCTTGCTGAGGCGCTTTCACAGGCTTGAATACCGGCGGTGCCTCCACTTCCACCGGCAACCGCGGCGCCTGCGCCGCCTGCCCACTCCCCGAACCGGGGCTACCCCCCGAATTGATCTTCACCTGCGGCCCCACGATGGTCACGCCACTGGGGTCGATTTTCAGAAAGCTGCCGCCCGCCTTGAGGGTGATCTCGGCGCCGGCTTCGATGACGACCTTCATGCCCGCCTTGTGGTGAATCTCCTGCCCAGCTTCCACCAACTGTGCCTGGCCGATGTTTTCATGGCGGGTGCCGTTCACGGTGAGATGGTCGTCGCCGTCCACCTGGCTGTAGCGGTTGCCGTGTACCGTGTGGTGGTCGTCGTTATCGATTTCGCCGAGTCGGTCGTTGTGCACCTTGAGGTGGCTGTCGTTCTGGATCTCCTCGGTGCGGTCATTGAGCGTCAGAAGCTCCAGGTCCTTCTGGGCGTGGAGCCAGATCTGCTCTTCGCCGGCTTCGTCCTCGAAGCGCAGTTCGTTGAAGCCCTCCGCCTTGTGGCTCTGGGTACGGATGACAGTGCGGGTCTTGTGCTCAGGCAGTGGGTACGGGGCTGTGTTGACGGCATGATAGGTACGCCCGGTGACCAGCGGCTGATCCGGGTCGCCTTCCAGGAAGGAGACGATGACTTCGTGACCGATGCGGGGAATGGCGATGCTGCCGTAGCCGCCGCCGGCCCAGCCCTGGGAGACGCGCACCCAGCAGCTCGCGGTGTCGTTCGGTTCGGCGTAGCGGTCCCAGGGGAACTG
>NZ_JAMZBD010000699.1:0-1199 GCF_024158685.1 Halomonas sp. 707D4
CCCTTGAACAGCGGGCCGTCGCAGTGCGGGCAGTAGGCCACGCCCTTGTTGCGGTACTCCTGCTCGCCGGGCACGTTCATTTCCCGCCAGCGGGCGCCGGTCGCCAGGATCAAGGTCTTGCTCTTGAGCGTGGCGCCGGATTCGAACGTCACTTCATGCAGCCCGCCCTCGGTCTCGGCGGCCTTGAAGCCCGTGGCGCGCTGCAGGTTCATCACGTCGACTTCGTAGTCGTTGACGTGCTGCTCGAGGGCCGCCACCAGCTTCGGGCCTTCGGTATGGGAGACCGAGATGAAGTTCTCGATGCCCAGGGTATCCGAGACCTGGCCGCCGAAGCGCTCCGCAGCCACGCCGGTGTTGATGCCCTTGCGCGCCGAATAGATCGCCGCCGAGGCGCCAGCGGGGCCGCCGCCGATGATCAGGGAGTCGAACGCGGCCTTTTCGCTGAGCTTCTTCGCGTCGCGCTCGGCCGCACCCGTATCGACCTTGGCGAGAATCTGCTCGATCGTCATGCGGCCCTGATCGAAGGGCTTGCCGTTGAGGTAGACGCTCGGCACCGACATGATCTCGCGCGCCTCGACCTCATCCTGGAACAGCGCGCCGTCGATGGCCACGTGCTGGACGTTCGGGTTGAAGATCGCCATCAGGTTCAGCGCCTGCACCACGTCCGGGCAGTTCTGGCACGACAGCGAATAGTAGGTCTCGAAGCGCATCTCGCCATCGAGGGCCTTGATCTGATCGAGTGTCTCCTGGGAGGTCTTGGGCGGGTGACCGCCGACCTGCAGAAGCGCCAGCACCAGTGAGGTGAACTCGTGGCCCATCGGGATGCCGGCGAACACCACGCCGGTCTCTTCGCCGGGGCGGTTGATGGCGAACGACGGCGTGCGCGCGTCCTGGCCATCGGTTGTCAGGGTGATCTTGTCGGAGAGGCTGGCGATGTCCTGCAAGAGGCCGAGCAGCTCCTGAGATTTGGCGCCGTCGTCGAGGGATGCCGCGATCTCGAACGGTTGGGTCACCTTTTCCAGATAAGCCTTCAACTGATTTTTCAAATTCGCGTCCAGCATGACCGTGGTTCCTCGCAATCGGCTTGAATATGTCTCGACCGCCCATGAGCCCGAACGTCGGGGTGAGGCGGGAGAAAGGGGTGTTGCGGTAATGAAGACCCGACGCTTGAAGAAGCGGGGGGCTGAAACGGCGCGCCC
>NZ_JAMZBD010000700.1:0-1198 GCF_024158685.1 Halomonas sp. 707D4
CCCCAGGAACCCGCCACAGGAAATAGTGCTCAATGAGCTATCAGGTTCTGGCCCGCAAATGGCGCCCGCGTACCTTTCACGAGCTGGTCGGGCAGACCCATGTCCAGCGCGCGCTGGTCAACGCGCTCGACCAGGGGCGGCTTCACCATGCCTACCTGTTCACCGGCACTCGCGGCGTGGGCAAGACCACGCTCGCCCGGATTCTCGCCAAGTGCCTCAACTGCACTGCCGGCGGACGCGGTGACGAAGGGGTCACCTCCACGCCTTGCGGTCAGTGCGACAGCTGCCGGGCGATCGACGAGGGGCGCTTCGTCGACCTGATCGAGGTGGACGCCGCCTCGCGCACCAAGGTGGAAGACACCCGCGAGCTTCTCGACAACGTCCAGTACGCGCCGACCCAGGGACGCTACAAGGTGTACCTCATCGACGAGGTGCACATGCTCTCGACCAGCAGCTTCAACGCACTGCTGAAGACCCTCGAGGAGCCGCCGCCCCACGTCAAGTTCCTGCTCGCCACCACCGACCCGCAGAAACTGCCGCCCACGGTGCTGTCGCGCTGTTTGCAGTTCACCTTGAAGCACATGCCGCCGGAGCGGGTGGTCGAGCACTTGACCTACGTGCTGGGCGAGGAGAGCGTCGAGTTCGAGGAGAGCGCGCTGTGGCTTCTGGGCAAGGCCGCCGAAGGCTCCATGCGTGACGCCATGAGCCTGACCGATCAGGCGATCGCCTTTGGTCAGGGCGCGGTGCGCTACGCGGACGTGGCCGCCATGCTCGGCACCCTGGATCATCGCCACGTCATGGCGCTGGTCCAGGCGCTGGCCGATGTCGATGTCCAGACGCTGCTGGCGGAGGTGGCCACGCTCGCCGAGCAGGGCCCGGATTTCGCCGCCGTGCTCGACGAGCTGACGGCGATCCTGCACCGCCTGGCGGTGGCCCAGATGGTGCCCGGCGCGGTGGACAACGGCCACGGCGACCGCGACACCATCCTCCAGCTCGCCGGACGGTTCACCGCCGAGGACCTGCAGCTCTACTACCAGATCGGCATCCAGGGGCGTGGCGACATGATCCACGCGCCGGATTTGCGCAGCGCCCTTGAAATGACCCTGCTGCGCATGCTGGCGTTTCGCCCCCAGGGCGTTCCCAAGCCGCCGCGCACGCCGCTGCCGCTGCGCCCGGAGCCCGCCGATCAGGCGCCGGA
>NZ_JAMZBD010000701.1:0-1193 GCF_024158685.1 Halomonas sp. 707D4
CTGCACCCAGACCGGCAGCGCTTGGCTCTTGACCGCCGCCACCGCAGGCATCGCCTTGGCGACATCGAGGGCCAGCGTCGCCAGAGCCAGGCGCGGTCCGTAGAGACGCAGCACGTTCGATACGCCCGGATTGCAGGAGCCGCTGGCGCGCGGGTCCGCCACGCCCGCCAGCCGGCACACCCAAGGAGCCGCCAGGCAGCTGCCGCTCAGGTAGCCCAGCAGCATCCAATCGAGCGCCTGCATCACGGCCCTGGCCGCCGTCGTGTATCGCTTGTCGGGTGGGTCACGTACAATGCTCCCTGATCGAGAAGGGGGTAAGGCGCATGGACCGTATTTTAATCGAAGGCTTGAACATCGACACCGTGATCGGCGTGTATGACTGGGAGCGCACCATCACCCAGTCGCTGCGCCTGGACGTGACGCTGGCCACCGACATCCGCCCGGCGGCCGCCACCGACGATCTTGCCCTGACCCTGAATTATGCCGCGATCAGCGAGCGAATCCAGCGCTTCGCGCACGAGCACCAGTTCGCCCTGATCGAAACCTTCGCCGAGCGCCTGTGCGACTGCCTGCGTCGCGAGTTCCCCATCACCTGGATGCGCCTGGCGGTACGCAAGCCCGCTGCCGTGCCCGCCGCCCAAAGCGTGGGCCTGGTGATCGAGCGCGGCGAGTGGCCCGACCGCCCGGCGGGCGAGACGCCGTGAGTCTGGTCTGCCTCGGCCTTGGCAGCAACGCCGACCCGCACGTCCCTTTCGGTGCCTGCCTCGATGCCCTGGAGGCGACCTTCGGCGCGCTCAAGGTATCGCGGGTGTTCGAAAGCGAGCCGGTCGGCATCAGCAGCCCCACCAACTTCCATAACGCCGTGGTGGCCTTCGAAAGCGACTGGACGCCGGGGGCGCTCGCCGCCTGGGCCAAAGCCTTCGAGGCGCGTCACGCCGGCGCACCGGCGGGCGGGCATCGCCCCAAGGCGCTGGACATCGACCTGCTGAGCGTCGGCGATACCTGCGCCCGGGTCGACGGCATCACCCTGCCGCGCCCGGACATCACCTCCTGTGCCTTCGTGCTCACGCCACTGGCGGAGCTTCTGCCCGACCAGTGTCACCCCTGCTGCCAGACGCCCTACAAGACGCTCTTCGAGCGCGCCGACTTCAGCGGCCAGCGCCTCTGGCCGGTGGCGTTTCGCTGGCGCGGCG
>NZ_JAMZBD010000702.1:0-1187 GCF_024158685.1 Halomonas sp. 707D4
ACCACCACCAGCGGCTTCACCCAGGCCGAGATCAACTGGCTGCAGGGGCTGAATCAGTCGGGCCTGCGCACCCGCCAGTCGCTTCTGGGCGACATCATCAACGCAAGCCCGGTGGTACTGCCGGCAAGCGGCAGTCGGCCGGCGCTTCTGCTGGCCGCCGCCAACGACGGCATGCTGCACGGCTTCAACGCCGACACCGGGCGCGAGCTCTTCGCCTACCTTCCCTCTGAGCTCACCCAGGGGCAGGCGCCGGCGCTGCGCCCGCTCACCCAGCCAGGCTATCGCCACCGCTACTTCATGGATGGCACCCCGGCGGTGCGCGAGGTGAACATCGCAGGTGGCCCCAGCGCCATCGCCGTGGGCACCATGGGTGCCGGCGGGCGCACGGTCTTCGCCCTCGACGTCAGCCAGCCCACCCAGATGGGCGCGTCGAGCGTGCTGTGGGAGTTTCGCCACCCGGCACTGGGCACCGGCGTCACCACCCCGACCATCACCCAGCTCGTGGACGGGCGCTGGGTGGCGATCTTCGGCAACGGATACAACAGCGTCGGCTACCAGGCGTCGCTGTTCGTGGTGGATCTGCGCACCGGGCGCCTGATCTCGCACCGGTTGACCAACGAGGGAAGCGCCCAGGCGCCCAACGGGCTGGCCCCGCCGACGGTGACCGCCTGGCCTAATTTCAACGGCGCACGCTATGCCTACGCGGGGGATCTTGCCGGCAACCTGTGGCGCTTTTCCCTGACCGGTAGCGGCTCAGTTACCAAGGTCTATACGGGCTCGCGCAGCCAGCCGATCACCTCGGCCCCGGCGGTCACCCTGAGTACCAACTCGGCCAATACGCTGATGGTGCTGTTCGGTACCGGCAGCTACTTCAGAACCCAGGACGTCAACGACCGCAATGTGCAGCAGCTCGTCGGTCTGCGCGATCGCGTCGATCGCACGAGCGCCCTCACCAGCGCGCAGCTGCTCGCGCAGCGCATCACCGGCAGCGCCACACGCGACGGGTTCAACGTGCGCGCCAGCACCAACGTCGCGCTGACCACCGGCTACGAGGGATGGCGCCTGGAGCTGCCCGCCGGCGAACGGGTGATCAACTCGCCCACGCTCTCGAGCGATCTTCCAAGGCGGGTGCGCTTCTCGAGCATGCTGCCGGACATCGGCAACCCCTGCGGCGGCGGGCGAACCGG
>NZ_JAMZBD010000703.1:0-1186 GCF_024158685.1 Halomonas sp. 707D4
TGCGGGGAAGGTCAGCGTCTTGGTGATGGCGGCGCTGGCCGGCACGGCCACGGCGGCCTTCTTGGTGGAGGGGCGGGCGTGCTCGACGGCGTTGCGCAAGACCCTGGCCACATCGACGATGTCGCGAATGCGCCGCTCCACCACGGCGCCCTCCCTGAGCGGGCGTACGGCGTAGCTCTCGACCTGGTAGCTGTTGTCCAGCTGCTTGAGTTCGAGGAGCTTGACGGTGGCCGACGTGATGTCCACCCCGATCAGTCCCTTGCCGGGCTTGAGTAAGCGCATGGCGTCTCGCTTGGTATTATCGTCTTATGCGTATAGCGAGATTACATTATTTTTAGGCGCCTCACACCGTCAAGCCAATCAAGTCATATCAATACTGGTGGCCGCCGACATGCCTTCTTATAATGGTGACCAATTGCGCAATGCGGCCGCTAAAGCGCCGCACTGATCCTCTTTTCACGGATACCCTCTGTTCATGACGTTTCTTCGCACCCTCCTCGTTTCACTCTTCTCGCTGGTGGTGGCCGTTGCCGGCGCCATCGTGCTGGCGGTAGTGGCAGCGGCCATCTACTTCTCGCCGGGGCTTCCCGACGTTCGCCAATTGCAGGACTTCGAGCTTCACACGCCGCTGCGCATCTTCACCAGCGACGGCCGCCTGATCGGCGAGTTCGGCGAAGAGCGGCGCATGGTGGTGGACTACGACGAGATCCCCCAGGACATGATCAACGCCCTGATCGCCGCCGAGGACGCGAGCTTCTTCGAGCACGCCGGGGTCGATCCGCGAGGCCTGGCCCGCGCCGCGGTGGAGCTCGCCCGCAGTGGCGGCTCGATCCAATCCGGTGGCTCCACCATCACCATGCAGGTGGCGCGTAACTACATGCTGACGCTGGACCAGACCTTCACCCGCAAGATCCGCGAGATCCTGCTGGCGCTGCAGATGGAGCAGGTCCTCTCCAAGCAGCAGATCTTTTCGCTCTACGTCAACAAGATCTTTCTCGGCAACCGCGCCTACGGGATCGCCACCGCCGCCGAAACCTACTACGACAAGCCGCTCTCCGAGCTGACCCTGGCGGAAACCGCGATGATCGCGGGCCTGCCCAAGGCCCCTTCGGCGTTCAACCCGCTGGCCAACTCCGAGCGCTCATTGATCCGCCGCAACTGGATCCTGTTTCGCATGCGCGAGCTC
>NZ_JAMZBD010000704.1:0-1183 GCF_024158685.1 Halomonas sp. 707D4
AGGCGGACGTCGCCACGCTGGACGCGGCACTCTCCCGCTTTGCCGACGTCAGCGCCGCGGTGCTCGGGTCGGATCTGCGCATGCTGCCCGGAGCCGGCGCGGCCGGCGGCATGGGCTTCGCCGCCGCGCGCTTTCTCGGCGCCACGCTCAAGCCGGGCATCGAGCTCATCATGACCCAGACCCATCTGGCGGCGCTGATCAAGGACGCGGACCTGGTGATCACCGGCGAAGGCCGCCTTGACGGCCAGAGTCTGGCGGGCAAGACACCCATCGGCGTCGCCCGGGCGGCGAAGAAGCTGGCCACGCCGGTGGTGGTACTGGCGGGCAGCCTTGGGCAGGGGTGGCAGGCGTGTCTCGACGAGGGCGTCACCGCGGCCTTCGCCCTGGCCGACGGGCCGATGAGCCTGGACGAGGCGCTGGCGCGCACCGCCGAGCTGCTCGGTGCGAAAAGCGAGAGCGTGGTGCGGCTATGGAGCCATCGAGGCGGTTGAAAAGCGTCGCCTCCGCCTGCATCTACTGAAACGACGAATACGCGATACCGCGACGCTATGAAGGCGATACACAAAACTCGTTTCATCGCGCGCGCCTCGCCCGGTACTCTGGATCAAACGAATTGATGCCGCTTTGCGGTTCACCAAGGAGGAGTCACGATGTCCGAATTCAACAGCATCGGTTTGCACGAAAGCAGCGCCAGCCAGCTGGCCGAGAAACTCAACCACCTGCTGGCCAACTACCAGATCTTCTACATGAACGTGCGCGGCTACCACTGGAACGTCAAGGGCAGCGACTTCTTCCAGCTGCACGAGAAGTTCGAGGAGCTTTACACCGACCTTCTGACCAAGGTCGACGAGGTGGCCGAGCGCATCCTGACCCTGGGCCACCAGCCGGTCCACGCCTACAGCGACTACGCCAAGCTCTCGCGCATTCAGGAGGACAAGGAGGTGTCGGACGGTCGCGCCTGCGTGAAGGGTGTGCTCGACGGCTACCAGACCCTGATCGCTCTGCAGCGCGAAGTGCTGGCCCTGGCGTCCGATGCCGACGACGAAGGCACCGCCGCCCAGGCCGGCGACTACATCCGCGAGCAGGAAAAGACCGTGTGGATGCTGAACGCCTACCTGAGCAAGTGAGCCTCGCCGTGCTGCTCGAACCAGCACGAGTCTCGACGACAATGGCGCCTTCGGGC
>NZ_JAMZBD010000705.1:0-1179 GCF_024158685.1 Halomonas sp. 707D4
GGTGATACTCGACCCGCCCCTGATGCTGGGCATGGACGCCTGGGCCATGAAGGCCGCCAAGCGCTTCGGCTTCGTCGATCGCATCACGCCGGCGGGCAAGACCCGAAGGCGGCGCAGCGTGTGGCCGAGCCGCGAGGCGATGGCCACCTCGCTCGGCCGCCGGGGGCTTTTTCGCGGCTTTACGCCGGAGGCGCTCAACGACTATGTTGAAACGGGCACCCGGCTGCTCGACGACGGCCAGGCGGAGCTGGTCTTCGAGCCGGAGGTCGAGGTGGCGATCTTTCGCAACCTGCCGGATCACCTCACGTCGCGCCTCAAGCGGCTGCGGGTGCCGGTGGAGATCGTCGCCGGCGAGCGCTCGGATCTGCTCACCGCCGCGCGCATTCGCCGTCTGGAGCGCCGGGGCCTGACGCTTTCCCGCGTTCCCGGCGGGCACATGTTCCCCATGGAGCACCCAAGCGAGACCCGCGCCGCCATTCTGGCCGCCTGGCACCGGTTCCAGTCTCGCTAGGCACATCGACGAGGAGGCACGCCATGTATCTTTCCGTGCAACTGAGCTACTACCCACTGGCCGATGACTACAAGCCGGTGGTGAAGGAGGTCGTCAAACGCCTGGAGGCCACCGGCCTCGAGGTGCATCCCAACCGCATGAGCACCCAGGTGTTCGGCCAGTTCGACGCGGTGATGAGCGCGCTTTCCGATGTCATGAAGTGGTCCTTCGAGACCCACGGCAAGGCGGTGTTCACGGCGAATTTTCTCGAAGGGGATCGCCGCCCGCGAGAGTGAGTGCGCTGAGACTACCCACATGAAAACGCCGCCCCGAGGGGCGGCGTTCTTGTTGCGCGGGGCTCGTCAGGTCAACGACTCCAGGCACGCCTCGATGATGTCGAGGCCTTCGTCGAGCACGCTGTCCTCGATGGTCACCGGCATCAGAAAACGGATGGTGTTGGCATACATGCCGCAGGAGAGCAGGATCAGCCCCTCTTCGCGGGCCTTCTTGCAAAGCGCCCCGGCCAGTTCCGGGTTCGGCGCGCGCTCGCGCTTGCCCTTGTCGGTGACCAGCTCGAAGGCGGCCATGGCGCCCATGTGGCGGGCGTTGTCGACGCAGTCGAACTTCTGCTGCCACTCGCCAAAGCGCTGGCCGAGCTTCTCGCCGAGTGCCTGGCTCTTCTCCAGAAT
>NZ_JAMZBD010000706.1:0-1176 GCF_024158685.1 Halomonas sp. 707D4
CGCATCGGAGGTGCGCGGGGCGGTGTCGATGACGCACAGCGTGCCCACGGCGTGGCCATCGAGCGGGCGCAGCGGGTGGCCCGCGTAGAAGCGGATGTGCGGCTCGCCCAGCACCAGCGGGTTGTCGGCGAAGCGCACGTCCTCCAAGGCGTTTTCGACCACCAGCGCCGAGTCGAGGTCGAGCGCGTGGGCGCAGAAGGAGTACGCGCGAGGCGTCTGATTCACCTCGAGCCCCACGTGGGACTTGAACCACTGGCGGTGCTCGTCGACCAGGGACACCAGCGCGATGGGCGCGGAGAAGATATCGCAGGCCAGATCGGTCAGGCGTTCCAGCGACTCGTCCGCGGGCGTGTCCATCACTTCCAGGCGTCGCAAGGCCGACAGGCGCTCCGGTTCTCGATCAAGTAGGGCGGCGGGTTGCATGGCGATCCTAGAAAGTGGGCAATCTACACAATATCGGTCTGTTTTAATCAAGCTTTAACGATCGAGCCGTTCGCGAGCGATTTTTTTGACGCCGCGAGGATGACCCGTTGCGGGTGGTTCTAGTGACGGCGCGATTGGGCGATACTGATCGACCGCGATCCACCCCTGCAACGCGAGGTGCCATGTCCCTTTCCACTGCGAAACTCGCGATTCTCTCTTCCATGGACGATGTCTCGCACAAGCGCTGGGACGCGCTGGTCGACGACGAGCAACCGTTTCTGCGCCACGCCTTTCTGGGCGCGCTCGAACATAGCGGTTCGGTCAGCGCGGCGACCGGATGGCAGCCCCGCCACCTGGCCCTGTGGCAAGGCGAGCACCTCGTGGCGGCGCTACCCTTGTACCTCAAGAGCCACTCCTATGGCGAGTACGTGTTCGACTGGGGCTGGGCGGAGGCCTTCGAGCGCGCCGGCGGCGACTACTACCCCAAGGCGCTGAGCGCGGTGCCCTTCACCCCGGTGCCCGGCCAGCGCCTGCTGGTCGCGCCGGGCGTCGACCCGGGCGAGGCCTGTGCGCGGCTCATGGAGGGCTGGCAGGCGCTGTGCGACGAGCAGGGGATCTCGAGCTGGCACCTGCTGTTCGCACGCCCCGCCGAGGTGGCCGCCTGGCAGGCGCGGCGCCCGGATTTGATCGCCCGCGAAGGCGTCCAGTTCCAGTGGCACGATGAGGGCTACGGCGACTTCGAGGGCTTCCTGG
>NZ_JAMZBD010000707.1:0-1166 GCF_024158685.1 Halomonas sp. 707D4
AGCTTCCCCGAGCAGTTCCAATGCGGCGCCCTCCTTCACCTCCAGCCAGTCCACCCCCAGCTGCTGCGCGTTACGCCGCCCGGGCGCGGCGCGCTCGGCGTTTTGCTCGAAGCCGGTGGCGCGGTTGTCCGGGTGCGCCAGCAGCCACTCGATGGCGACAGAGCCGGAGCCGGTGCCGATATCCCATAGCCGCTCGCCGGGCACGGGGCCAAGAGCGGAGAGCGTGAGCGCGCGCACCGCCTGCTTGGTAATCTGACCGTCGTGCTCGAAGAAGTGATCCGGCAGGCCGGACGTGCGCGGAAGCGCCGGGCCGTCACCCGCCACCTCGATGGCGACCGCCACCGGGTGGGCGATGTCGTCGGGAAGCAGCACTTGGGCGGAAATCTCCCTCACGCGCTCCCGGGCGCCGCCGAGGGCCTCCAGCAAGGTGAGCGTCGAGTCACCAAAACCAAGGCGCGTGATCAGCGCACAAAGCTCCCCCACCGCCGCGGCGTCGCGCAGCAGCACCAGAAGCTTCTGGCCCGGCTGCAGGTGCGGGCGAAGGCGCGTCAGCGGCCTGGCGTGAAGCCCCAGGCAGGTACAGCGCTCGAGCGGCCAGCCAAGCCGCGCCGCCGCCAGGCTGAAGGTCGAGGGCGCGGGCAGCGCCTGCCACTCATGCACCTCCAGATGGCGGGTAACACTCGTTCCCGCGCCGAACCAGAACGGGTCGCTTGAGACCAGCATCACCACCCGGCGGCCGCGCTCGGCCAGAAGCCGCGGGATGCCCTCACCAAAGGGCACCGGCCACTCGCGAATCTCGGCGGAAAGCTCAGGCAGAAGGCGCAGGTGGCGCCGCGCGCCGAAGACCACCTCGGCGGATTCGAGCTCGGCCCGGCTTGCGGCGGTGAGCCCGGCCGTGCCACTCTCGCCCCACCCAATGATCGTGAGCCAGGCCCCGTCTGCTAACTCCATGCGTCACATCCTGAAACCATGAAAAACCTGTTGATTCTTGGCGGCACCACCGAGGCGAGCGCGCTGGCCCAGGCCGTGGCCGCCCGCGGGCTCGATGCCACCTTCAGCTACGCCGGGCGGGTGAGCCGCCCCAAACCCCAGCCGCTGCCGACCCGCGTGGGCGGCTTTGGTGGCGTGGCGGGGCTGGTCGAGTTCATTGCCCGCGAAGGTATTAC
>NZ_JAMZBD010000708.1:0-1166 GCF_024158685.1 Halomonas sp. 707D4
ATCCTGGGCGTTGACGACGGCTAGCGAAAGCTCCGGCCGGCGAAAGAGCTTCGCCTTGGCCGCGGCGTAGGCCGCCATGCTGCCGTGGTAATCCAGGTGATCGCGACTCAGGTTGGTGAACACGCCGACGCGAATGTCGCAGGCATCCAGCCGATGCTGATCGAGGGCGTGGGAAGAGGCCTCGAGCGCCACGCGCTGCGCGCCCTGCCCGGCGAGATTCGCCAGGGTGGCCTGGGTGAACAGCGCCCCGGGCGTGGTCAAGCCGCTATCGACCAGCGCCTCGAGGCGCCCCACGCCGAGGGTGCCGATCACCGCGGAGGGCGTGCCCAGCGCTTCGCCGAGCGCGGCGATGTAGTGGGATACCGAGCTCTTGCCGTTGGTGCCGGTCACCGCGACCAGCTCGAGCGTCGAGGGCACCGCGAACAGGCTCCGCCCGAACTCGCCCAGGCGCAGCGCCAGGTGCGGCAGGTAGAGCACGCGTCCGTCGAGCGCTACCCCCGCGGCAGTGCCGTGGGCCAGCACCAGCGCCGCGCCCTGCTCCAGGGCGCGGTCGATGAAATCACGCCCGTCGCGCTGGCTGCCCGGCACCGCCACGAAGACGTCGCCCGCGCCGATGTCGCGGGAGTCGGTGCTCACCTTGAAGGTCTCGGGGAGTTCGACCCGCTCGTCGAAAAGCTCGCCCAGCGGCCACACTTCTTTGAGCGCAGCCCACAGGCGACTGGGATGGGACGTCATTGACTCTCCTTCACGCTATTACCTGTCACGCTACTCCACCTCGTAGTCCGGCGGCACGTCCAGCAGCCGCAGCGCGTTGCCGGTCACGCTGGAGAAGACCGGCGCGGCCACCGCGCCGCCGTAGAACTGTCCCGCACGCGGGTGATCGATCATCACCACGGTGACGATCCGCGGGTCCGAGATCGGCGCGATGCCGGCGAACACGCTGCGGTAGGCGTTCTCGGCGTAGCCCTGGAGCCCGGTCTTGCGCACCGTGCCGGTCTTGCCGCCCACCCGGTAACCCTCCACGCGAGCGCGACGCCCGCCGGAGTTGGGACCGACGGAGGTTTCCAGAATGTCCAGCAGGTCGTCCGCCACGCTCGGGTCGATCGCCGGGATCCCCTGGGGCGGCTCGGAGAGACGCAGCAGCGACGGCGGCATGCGCATGCCGC
>NZ_JAMZBD010000709.1:0-1163 GCF_024158685.1 Halomonas sp. 707D4
CGGGCTATCTGTTCGCCTTCCCGCCAGCACCGGCAGGCCCACGGCGGCCTGGCCCAGCCACGCAAGCGTGGTCAGCGCGCCCAGGCGCCAGCCGTAAAGCGCGCCGATCAGCAGTACGCCGAAGGTCTGCAGCGTGACCGGCACGGGCACCATGGGCACCTGGAGGTAGGAGCACAGCGTCAGAAAGAGGGAGCCCAGCACGACCGCGAGCGCCTTGCCGCCCAGCGAGTAGCGGGAGAGATTCAAGGGTGCGGGTAGGGCGAGAGATCGAGGAGCGTCATTCATGATGGCAGTCACCTTTTTTGGTTTTAAGAGTTTACTGCTCGATTCTATCCATCGAGTTAACCATCGTCTAGTTCCTGGGTTTACAGAAGCCCATCGCGCAGGCGAGCCGTCAGGCCGGTGCGCCTGCCAACTGGTTTCATCGAATGGGTGTGTGACGAGTGTTAGCGGTTGCCGAGAGGCTAGTTGGAAACGCGGGCGCAGTTGTCCCGATAGAGCGCTTCATCACTCCCCACCGCGAGGCGCTCGGTGGCGCTGTTGTAGTAGAAGCGCCCGGGCTCAAACCCTGAAAGCGTATAGTCGCCGCACACCCCGTAACCTTTATTGACGCTCACCAGGTGGGCGATCTCGGCCGTCGCCTGACTACCGAGGCGTTCTGAAATCGCCTCGGAAATGTGGGCATCGCGCTGGGCCTCGGAGTAGGCCTGATGGCCGAAGATCAGGCCCGCCACGGCGAAGATGGCAACGACGGGAATCCAGAGATTGTGCATGGGGTATCCAGTGGGAGGAGTAAAAGACGACCGGGAGCGAAGGAAAATGTCGCGCGGAATCATAACGCCTTGCTCATTCACATTCATTGGCTAATCTGGAACCGGTCGAGATTATTCTCCACGTGAGCCTGAGACTACGACCCTCGAACCGCCTTCGAGCATGGCAAAACCTGTGCCCGTCGACTTCAATGAACCAGGGGAGGCATTGCCACCGTGACTCATGGGGCAGGGTATTTCAGGAGAACGCGCATGACCTTCGAGCATCTGGTAACGAACTACGGAAGCCTAGGCCTGTTTCTCGGCGCGGGGCTGGAGGGGGAGGCCGTGGCGATGCTGGGCGGGATTCTGTCGCATCGGCATCTGATCGGCTTCGTGCCGGCGGTGGTGGCG
>NZ_JAMZBD010000710.1:0-1163 GCF_024158685.1 Halomonas sp. 707D4
CAGCAGCGGCAGCAGCAGCGAGATCACCGCCAGCCCCAGGAACAGCAGGGTGAGCGGCCCGGAGAGGAACACGCCAAGATCGTCGCGGGCACTCATCAGCCCCAGGCGCAGGTTGGATTCCGCCATCGGCCCGAGGATCAAGGCGATGCACAACGCCGCTTGCGAGAAGCCGTACTTCTGCATGAAATAGCCCAGCACCCCGAACCCGACCATGGTGTAGAGATCCACCACGTTGAGGTTGATCGCCCAGGAGCCGACGAAGCAGAACACCACGATGGCCATGGTCAGCAGGCGCCGCGGCACGCGCAGGATCTGGGTGAAGAAGCGAATGCCCAGAAGGCCGAACACCAGCATGAAGATGGTGGCGACGAACACCCCGGTGAAGATACCGGTCACTACCTCCGGGTTCTGCTGGAACAGCATCGGCCCCGGGGCCAGACCCTGGATCATCAGCCCGCCCATCAATACCGCCGTCACCACGTCGCCGGGAATGCCCAGCGCCAGCAGCGGGATCAACGCCGCCGCGCACACCGCGTTGTTGGCGCTTTCGGTGGCGGCAACGCCGGGTACGTGGCCGGTGCCGAACTTCTCCGGGGTCTTCGAGGTGCGCCGCGCCTCGTTGTAGCTGATCCACGCAGCGGTTCCCGAGCCGGTGCCGGGAATGATGCCGATGAAGGTGCCGATCAACGAGCCGCGCAGCATCGGCATGCCGCTCTCCTTCATCTCCTGACGGTTGGGCCAGATGCCGCCCACTTTCATGCGCTCGACCCGGTCGCTCAGGATCTTCTCGATCTGCACGAACACCTCGGAGAGCGCGAACAGCCCGATCAAGGCCGGCGTGAAGGCGAAGCCCGAGGCAAAGCCCGACACCCCGAAGGTGTAGCGGGAGATGCCGCTGATGGGGTCGGCGCCCACACAGCCGATCAATACCCCCATGAGCCCGGCGATCGCCCCTTTCAGGATATCGCCGGACAGGCTGGCGATGATCGTGAGGCCGAACACCGCCAGGGCGAAATACTCCGCCGGGCCGAACTTGAGCGCCAGCGTTGCCAGTTGCGGGGCGAGCGCGGCCAGCACGATCGCCGCGAACAGCCCACCGATGAAGGAGGCGATGGTCGCCATGCCGAGCGCCTTGCCCGCCTCGCCCTTCTGGGCCAAGGGGT
>NZ_JAMZBD010000711.1:0-1162 GCF_024158685.1 Halomonas sp. 707D4
GCCGAATTCCATTGCCGCGCGGCGGTTGGTGGAGGCGGCGATGAAGTGCGCGCCCACGTCGGCGTCTTCCCCTGCATTTTCCAGAAACCAGCGCCGTGCGGTCTTGGCGTTCAAGAGCGTCTCCTGGGTGGAGAAGGTCTTGGTCGAGACGATGAACAGGGTCGTCGCCGGGTCCAGGCGTGACAGCACCTTCTGGATATGGGTGCCATCGACGTTGGAGACGAAGTGGAAGTGAAGCTCGGGGTGGCGGTACTTCAAGAGCGCGCGCACCGCCATATTGGGGCCGAGATCCGAGCCGCCGATGCCGATGTTGACCACGTCCCTGATCGGCTGGCCGCTGTAACCTTTCCACTCGCCGTTTCTCACCGCCTCGGAAAACGTCTTGATCTGCTCGCGGGTGCGGGTGATCTCCGGCATCACGTCCTCGCCATCGACGAACACCGGCTCGTCGCCGGGGTTTCTGAGCGCGGTGTGCAGCACCGGGCGGTTTTCGGTCACGTTGATGATGTCGCCGGAGAACATCTGCGCCCGGCGCTGCACCAGCGCCGAGTGGTCGGCCAGCTCCAGCAGTTTCGCCAGCACCTCGTCGGATACGTGATGCTTGGAGTAGTCCAGAAACAGCCCGCCCACGCGCAGGCTCATCTTGTCGAAGCGCTGGGGGTCGCGTGCGAAGTAGTCACGGATGCGATCGTCGTGGGTCTTGTCGCGCAGGCGCTCGAGGGCCTGCCAGGTGACGCTGCGGGTGAGCTGGAACATGGGGGAATTTCCTTGTCGATGAGGCAGTTGGAGCGTGGCGCCTGTACCTTGATTGTTGTGTAAAAATACTACATCACGTGCTGCCTGGGGCAACTGCCGGGCACAAAAAAAGCGCCTTCGACGCGCTGTCGCGTCGCCGAAGGCGCTTTCTCGAGGTCACGATGGCACGCTGTTCAGCCGGCCACGGCCACTTGGGCGGCGCCGCGCTTGAGGAAGGCGTAGCTCACGCCGGTGATCAGCGCGCCCACCACGATGGCGCCCAGGTAGAGCAGCGCCGGGCTGATCGCGCCGGGAATCAGCAGCACGAAGATGCCGCCGTGGGGCGCCATCAGCTTGGCGCCGATGAGCATCGAGAGTGCGCCGGTCACCGCCCCACCGACGATGCAGCAGGGAATCACCCGCAGCG
>NZ_JAMZBD010000712.1:0-1152 GCF_024158685.1 Halomonas sp. 707D4
GTGCTGGTGATCGGCGCGGGCGTGGCCGGGCTTGCCGCCATCGGCACCGCCACGAGCCTCGGCGCCGTGGTGCGCGCCTTCGACGTGCGCCCGGAAGTCTCCGAGCAGATCGAGTCGATGGGTGCGGAGTTCCTGTTTCTCGATTTCGAGGACACCCAGGACGGCTCGGAAAGCGGCGGCTACGCCTCGCCCTCGAGCCCGGAGTTTCGCGAGAAGCAGCTCGAGTGCTTTCGCGCGCAGGCAGCCGACGTCGACATCGTCATCACCACCGCGCTGATTCCCGGCCGCCCGGCGCCCAAGCTCTGGCTCGAGGACATGGTCGCCTTGATGAAGCCGGGGTCGGTGATCGTCGATCTCGCCGCCGAGAAGGGCGGCAACTGCGACCTGACCCGGCCCGACGAGCGGGTGGTGTCCGACAACGGCGTGATCGTGATCGGTTACACCGACTTCCCCTCGCGCATGGCGGCCCAGGCGTCACTCCTGTACGCCACCAATATCCGTCACATGCTTTCCGATCTTACCCCCGAGAAGGATGGTGTGATCGTTCATGACATGGAGGACGACGTGATCCGCGGGGCGACGGTGACGCACCAAAGCGAGATCACCTTCCCGCCGCCGCCGCCGAAGGTGAAGGCGATCGCCGCGGCCAAGCCGAAGAAGAAGGAGAAGGAACCGACCCCCGAGGAGAAACGGGCGTTGGAGACCGCCGCCTTCAAGGCCCAGACCACGCGTCAGGTCGGACTTCTGGCCGTGGGCGGGGTGCTGATGCTGCTGCTCGGCCAGGTCGCGCCGGCGTCGTTCATGCAGCACTTCATCGTCTTCGTGCTGGCGTGTTTCATCGGTTTCCAGGTGATCTGGAAGGTGAGCCACTCGCTGCACACGCCGCTGATGGCGGTGACCAACGCGATCTCCGGCATCATCATTCTCGGCGCGGTGCTGCAGATCGGTTCCGGCAGTGCGGTCGTGGTGGTTCTGGCGGCGATTTCGGTGCTGATCGCCACCATCAATATCGTGGGGGGCTTTCTGGTGACACGCCGGATGCTCGCCATGTTCCAGAAATCCTGAGCGGCGGGGAAACGCTATGTTGAGTCAAGGGTTCGTATCCGCCGCGGCGATCGCGGCAAGCGTTCTATTCATTCTTTCGCTTGGGGG
>NZ_JAMZBD010000713.1:0-1141 GCF_024158685.1 Halomonas sp. 707D4
CCTGGCCGACGGCGAGCGACTGCGCATCGGCGATGGCGGACTGGAGCTTGGCGGTGAATTTATCGAATCGCATGGCGTTCTCCCGGGATGGCCGCGCACTTGGACGCGCGGCGTGCCCCTGACGATGTTCAATTTACCAAGAGGTTTGGCTTGACAAATTAAATGGTGTCGGCCCGGCAGCCTTTCAAGAGTCGCCGGGCGGGAAAATGGCCGTTCAGGCGGGGCGGTCGGCGAGCCAGATGACGCTCGCCATGCGTCCGGTGCGCCCGGAATCGCGCCGGTAGGAGTAGAAGCGCGATTCGCAGGCGGTGCAGAAGTGCCCGCCGCTGATGTGGTGGATTCCCAGGGCCTCGAGGCGAAAGCGCGCCAGCCGGTAGAGATCCGCCATGTAGTGGTTGAGCCGGTAGGGGCTGTGCTCGAAGGCCTCCGCGCTTTCCGGCTGGGCGCCGACGAAGGCACCGAACACCTCCGGTCCCACCTCGAACTGGGCGTTGGAGATCGCCGGGCCCAGCCACACCAGGATATCGTCGGCGGCGCAATTCATCGCCGCCACCGTTGCCTCGAGCACGCCGCTGGCGAGCCCGCGCCACCCGGCGTGGGCCACCGCTACCTGGGTGCCCTGGCGGTTGCAGAACAGCACCGGCAGGCAGTCGGCGGTCAGCACCACGCAGGCGTACTCGGTGGAGCTCACGGTAGAGGCATCCGCCTGGGGGGCGCCTTCCTGAAAGCTTTGCTGGACCCGCGCACTGTGCACCTGGTCGAGCCACAGCAGCGGGCGATCGTCGCCGATCTCCTTTTGCAGCCGCCGGCGGCACAGCGCCACGTGATCCGGATTGTCGCCGACATGGGCCGCCGGGTTGAAGGCGGCGAAGTCACCCTGGCTCGGTCCGGTCTCGCGGGTGGTCACGAAGGCCCGCACGCTGCTCGGTGCCGGCCAGTCCGGCACCAGCAGCGTGGGGCGCAGGTCGATGGCGTCGCTCATCGCATGGTCTCACTGTCTTCGCGCAGGTAATCCAGCAGCATCAGCAGGTCATCGGGAAGCTCCGCCTTGAAGGTCATCGCCTCCTCGCTGAGCGGATGGGTGAAGCTCAGCTTGCGCGCGTGCAGCGCCTGGCGAGGGAACTCGCGCAGAATCTCCTTG
>NZ_JAMZBD010000714.1:0-1139 GCF_024158685.1 Halomonas sp. 707D4
GGTGCGCTTCAACGTCAGCGTCATCGCCGCTCGTAACGGCCGCCGCGCTCGCGGCGGCCGTTACGAGCGGCGATGACGCTGACGTTGAAGCGCACCAGCGGGCGAATGTCCGCGGCCAGCGTCCCGTCGCTTGCGCGCACCAGCACCACTTCATAGGTGCCCGAGAGCGAGGCGCTGACCTGGCTCACGCCCGGGTCCGCCGCCCGCGCGACGCGGTCGGCCTCCTGCAGCATGGCGACCTTCTCCTCGGCGGTGAGCCCGGCGAGCGTGTCGATGCCGGCGTAGAAGCGCTCGGCGCTGACCACCTCCACCACCTGGCCCGGCAGCGTCTTGCCGCTTCGCACGATGCCCGCAGCGGTGCGCCCGGTGTCCATCAGCGCGTTGGCGCTGATCTGGTTGGAGTAGGCGAAGCCGGTCTTCTCGCCGGCGAGCGAGCGCACGCCCACGCCGCCGTCGATGTTGTAGCTGGCCTCCTTGACGCGACCATCCTCCAGCACCCAGCCCTCCTGCCAGGTGCGCTGGAAGTAGAGATCCGCATAGTCGATACCCGCCCCCAGGGCGTAGCCGAGTCCCTTGTCCAGCGCCGCGACGTCGAGGCCGCTGGGCGTCAGCAGAATGGAAACGGCGGTGTCTAAATCGCTTGAATGTGCGCTCATTAAGGACCTTCTAGAGTGACCCGCGGCGAGGTCCAGGGGCCTTGCACGCGAAAGTATAGAGTCGTTGCTCGATTGAGCGATTCGCCGAACAGCTGGTCGGCGACCAGCAGCGCCCCACCGACGATGGGCGCGCCCACGGCGATGGCGGCGATCGGCAGCGTCTGGCTGACGGGCAGTGTGACGCCCAGACGCTGGTCGAGTTCACGCTGTAACAGATTGACGCTTCCGGTCAAGGATAACGTGGCGGCCGGCGCCTCGATTTGCAAGGGCCCGCGCAGGGTCAATCGCCCGCCGGTCACGTCGGCGCTGCCGTGCACGCGGTCGAAAGCGGTACCCTGGCCGGTCACGTCGGAAAAATCCAGCCGCAGCCGGCGCAGGATATTGTCGAAGTTGAGAAGCCCGACGAGGCGTGCCGACGTGGAGTTCATCGACAAAAAGCGCCCGTCGCGAAGGTCGGTTTCGAGAAAGCCCGTGGCCTGGGCC
>NZ_JAMZBD010000715.1:0-1134 GCF_024158685.1 Halomonas sp. 707D4
CCCCTACCGCTACGGCGCGCTGTGCATCGAGCCGGCCGCGCGCCGCGTGACGCTGGCCGGGCGCCCGGTCCACCTGACGCCCAAGGAGTTCGCCGTGCTGGCGCTGCTGGCCCACCAGGCGGGCCGGGTGGTGACCCAGACCCAGCTGCTTCGCCACGTGTGGGGCGCCAGCCATCGAAACGATACCCACTACCTGCGTATCGTCGTCAGCCGACTGCGCCAGAAGCTCGGCGACGACCCGCACACCCCTCATCTGCTGCAAACCGAACCCGGCATCGGCTACCGGCTCCACGGCGAGACCGAGCCTCAGGAGACGCTTCCATGAAAATCATCATTCTCGGCGCCGGCCAGGTCGGCGGGACCCTGGCCGAACACCTCGCGCGCGAAGAGAACGACATCACCGTGGTCGACACCGACGCCGCCAAGCTGCGTGAACTGCACACCAAGCTCGACATCCGTACCGTCACCGGCGCCGGCTCCTACCCCATCGTGCTGCGCCAGGCCGGCTGCGAGGACGCCGACATGCTGATCGCCGTCACCAACTCCGACGAAGTCAACATGATCGCCTGCCAGGTCGCCCACACGCTGTTTCGTACCCCGACCAAGATCGCCCGCGTGCGCGCCACGCCCTACCTCACCCGCAAGGGCCTGTTCGCCCACGAGGCGATCCCCATCGACGTGCTGATCAGCCCCGAGCAGGTGGTCACCGACCACGTGCGCCGGCTGATCGAACACCCGGGGGCGCTGCAGGTGCTCGAGTTCGCCGGCGGCCTCGTGCAGCTCGTGGCGGTCAAGGCGTTCTACGGCGGGCCGCTGGTGGGGCAGGATCTCGCCTTTCTGGGCCGCCACATGCCCAACGTCGACACCCGCGTGGCGGCGATCTACCGCCGCAACCGGCCGATCATCCCGCGCGGCGACACCGTCATCGAGGCGGACGACGAGGTGTTCTTTCTCGCCGCCCGGCGCGACATCCGCGCGGTGATGAGCGAACTCCGAAGAGTCGAGCGCGGCTTTCGCCGGGTGGTGATCGCCGGCGGCGGCAACATCGGCGAGCGCCTGGCGGAGCACCTCGAGCACAGCCACCAGGTGAAGATCATCGAGCACAGCCTCGAGCGCTGCACCACGCTCTCAGAG
>NZ_JAMZBD010000716.1:0-1133 GCF_024158685.1 Halomonas sp. 707D4
CAGGTTGGCGATCGCCATGCCGTAGGTGTCGTGAAAGTGCGCCGCCAGGTGCTCGACGGGGACGACCCTGGCCACTTCGTCGATCATCCGTCGGGCCGCCAGCGGCGTGCCCACGCCGATGGTGTCGCCAAGCGACACCTCGAAGCAGCCCATCTCATATAACGCTTTTGCCACCCGGGCGACCTGACGCGGGGCGATCTCGCCTTCATAAGGGCAGCCCAGCACGCAGGAGACGTAGCCGCGCACCCGCACCCTTGCATCAAAGGCGCGTTCCATCACCGGCTCGAAGCGCGCCAGCGACTCCTCGATCGAGCAGTTGATGTTTTTTTGCGAGAACGCTTCAGAAGCGGCGGCGAACACCGCGACCTCGCTCACCCGTGCTTCCAGCGCGTTCTCGAGCCCCTTGAGGTTCGGGGTCAGCGCCGAGTAGGTGACGTTCGGCGCGCGCTGAAGGCCTGCCATCACCTCCCGGGCGTCGCCCATTTGCGGCACCCATTTGGGCGAGACGAAGCTCGTCGCCTCGATGTGGGAAAGCCCCGCCCGCGCCAGGCGCTCGATCAGCTCGATCTTGATGGCGGTGGCCACTACCTCGCCGGGCTCGTTCTGCAGCCCGTCGCGCGGGGCCATTTCGACCAGACGTACGCGTTGGGGCAGGGTCATGACGCGGCCTCTTTGGTGGCGGCGAACGCCAGCAGCACATCCCCCTGGCCGACGCTGTCGCCGGCGGCGAAGCGAAACTGTTCGACGATGCCGTCGGCGGGCGCGCTGAGCGTGTGTTCCATCTTCATCGCCTCCATCACCATCAGGGGCGTCCCTTTTTCTACCGGCGCGCCGGGCTCGACCAGAAGCGCCACCACGGTGCCGTGCATGGGCGCGGTAAAACTCGCCTCGGCCTCGCGCCCGGCGTGGTTCAGCGCGTCCAGGCGCTGCCAGCGAAGCCGCGTTTCACCCTCGGGCTCGGCCAGCACCAGGGTGTCGCCGTCGAGCTGGGCCTGGTAGCGCCGGCGGTGGCCGTCCAGAGTGATCGCCACCGCGTCGCCGGTAAGCGTTGAAAGCGCGCCTTCGAAGCGGGTGTCCTGAACGCGCAGCGTCCAGCCGGCTTGAGCGCCGCGGCGGGTGGCCTCGACCACCAC
>NZ_JAMZBD010000717.1:0-1129 GCF_024158685.1 Halomonas sp. 707D4
GCGCCTGACCCCGCCAAGCGGCCCGCACCTGGTGATCGAGTCGACGCTGGAGCTTTTCGAGGCCGCCGGCGCCGAGAGCCACCTCTACGTGCGCCTAGCCGACAGCGAGCAGCCCACGGTGATCCGCGTCAGCGGCCAGCCGCCGGTGTGCGAAGGCGAGACGCTGCGTCTTTACGTTGCCCGCGAGGCGCTGCACCCCTTCGACAGCGCCTCGGGCAAGCGTACCGGCGGCTAGTCGCGCGCCCGGTCGACGATGCGCCCCTCCACTCGGGGCGCGACGTCGCCCTGCTCGACCAGGTAGTCGCGCAGCATCTCCCAGTCGGTGTTGCCGACGATGTGACTCCGCTCGTCGTTGTGCGCGGCTTCGAGTGCTGCGTGGTCGTCACCACCGGCGGCGGTGAAGTTGTTGGTGGCGATCACGTAGGTGCGTGCCGGGTCGATCTCATTGAGCTCGCCGTTCTCGGTCACCTTCAGGCTCACCACCCGCTCGCCCGCCGGCTCGCGGCTGTCATACACCACCTCGGTGCCGTTGGATACCTGCAGGAAGGCGCCGCTCTCCTCCGGGGCGCTGGCCAGCGCAATCTCGAAGGTCTGCAGAAGCTCCGCGCCGGTCACGTCCATCAGCGTCAGGCGGTTGCCGAAGGGCTGCACGGCGATCAGCTCGCCCACGGTCACCGGGCCTTCGGGGATTGGCTCGCGGATGCCGCCGCCGTTTTGCAGCGCCATCACGGTCTGCGGGTTCACCCGGCGGGCGGCGGCGAGCTGGCCGTCACTGATCAGGTTGCCCAGCGCCGTCTCGTCGGCGCGCACGCTCTGCTCGTCGCCGTTGCCGTGGCGCGGGTTGGGAAGCGCCGTGCCCAGCGTCACCCCCACCTCGGCGTCGCGCAGCTCCTCGATGCGGGCGGTATAGGGCTCGAGCATCGCGGCGGCATCAGCGTCCGGTTCGAAATCCTCCGCGGCCAGCAGCTCGCCCCGCGAGGCCGTCACCACGCCGTCATCATCGAAGGTGACCTGCATCACGCCCAGATACTTGCCGTACTCGTTCGCCTGACCGATCACCGTGGGCGCCTTCGCCTCGCCCAGGGCGTTCTCGGCCACGGTGACCGGCGCGTCGAGCCGGGTGTGGCTG
>NZ_JAMZBD010000718.1:0-1127 GCF_024158685.1 Halomonas sp. 707D4
GAGCTCTGCGAGGAGATCGCCTGCGCGCTTCCCGCCACGCTCGCCGCCCTCCCCCCGCGCGACGACCAGGTGCTGGCATGGCTGCACCGCCAGCTCGAGGCGCGCCTGAGCGTGCTCGAGGCCGAGGACACCTTCTTCGATCGGCCCGGTATCGTCGCCCTGGTCGGCCCCACGGGCGTCGGCAAGACCACCACCACCGCCAAGCTCGCCGCGCGCTTCGTCATGCGCCACGGCACCGAGCAGGTGGCGCTGGTGACCACCGACAGCTTCCGGATCGGCGCCCACGAGCAGCTGCGCATCTACGCCCGCCTGCTCGATGCGCCGATGTATGCCCTCGACGCCGAGCAGCCCGTCAACGAGCTGCTCGACCGTCTCAACGACAAGCGCTGGGTGATCGTCGATACCGTCGGCATGAGCCAGCGCGACCAGCGCGTGATCACCCAGATCGACCAGCTTCAGGGCGGTGATTCCAGCGTGCGCCTGGTACTGGTGCTCAACGCCGCGAGCCAGCCCGAGACCCTCGAGGAGGTGGTGCTGCGCTACCGCCAGGCCGCCCGTGCGGCGGGCGCGACGCTGGACGACTGCATCATCACCAAGCAGGACGAGGCCGGGCGGCTGGCGCCGCTTTTGGATATCGTCATGCGCTTTGGGCTGCGCGTGCTGTTTTGCTCCCACGGCCAGCAGGTGCCCGAAGACATGGCGCTGGCCGATCGTCGCGCGCTCGTCGAGCAGGCGCTGCGCACCCAGGCCGATGACGCGCGCGCCTGGCCCGGCACGGCTCTGGCGCCGCGCTGGTCCCAGGAGATGCTCGGCCAGGGGCGGCGGCTGAGCCTGCTGCTGGGCCGGCTGCGTGAACGAGTCGAAGGCTTTGCGCTGCTCGAGACGGCGTGGGACATCGCGGCGCTGCCCGCGGTGCTGCACGACCAGCGCCTCGACGAGATCGCCGCGCGCGCCGACGACCAGGAGGTGCTCGGCATTCACTGGGCACCGCGGCGCAACGTCCGGGGCGTGGAGTGGTCGATGCCGGATCTCGCCCTCGACGCCGACGGCCACCCCTGTGCGCTGGCGCTGCTGCAGCATCGCCAGAGCGCCGGCTGGCAGCCGCGCATCGCGGCCCAGGCGCGGGC
>NZ_JAMZBD010000719.1:0-1126 GCF_024158685.1 Halomonas sp. 707D4
GTACTGATCGCGCACCGCGTGAAGCTCCTCGCGAATCACTTCCATCAGGCGGTCGGCGGAGGCGAGGATCTCGGTCAGCTCGGCGATGCGCTGCAGGATCGCCAGGTACTCGTCGAGCAGCTTCTCGGTCTCGAGCCCGGTCAGGCGATGCAGGCGCAGCTCCAGAATCGCCTGGGCCTGGGCCGGCGAGAGCCGGTACTCGGTGGCCGACGTGTTGAGGCCGAACCCTTCGTCGAGATCGTCCGGCTTGCAGGAGGTCGCACCCGCGCGCTCGAGCATGCCGGTCACCTGGCCGGGCTGCCACACTTTCTCCAGCAGCTTCTCCTTCGCCTCGGCGGCGTTGGGAGAGGCCTTGATCAGCTCGATCACTTCGTCGATGTTGGAGATCGCGACGGTCAGGCCTTCGAGGATGTGGCCGCGTTCGCGCGCCTTTCTGAGCTCGAACAGCGTACGGCGGGTGACGACTTCGCGACGGTGGCGAATGAACGCCTCGAGCATCTCCTTCAAATTCAGCGTGCGCGGCTGGCCGTTCTCCAGCGCCACCATGTTGATGCCGAAGACGTTCTGGAGCTGGGTCTGGGCGAACAGGTTGTTGACCACCACCTCGCCGGATTCACCGCGCTTGATCTCGATGACCACGCGCAGGCCTTCCTTGTCGGACTCGTCGCGAAGCTCGGCGATGCCCTCGATGCGCTTCTCCTTCACCAGCTCGGCGATCTTCTCGATCAGCCGCGCCTTGTTCACCTGGTAGGGCAGCTCGGTGATGATGATGTGGTCGCGCCCGGTCTTGTCGTGGTGCTCGATGGTGTGCGCGGCGCGCACGTAGATGCGCCCGCGCCCGGTGCGATAGGCATCGAGGATGCCCGCGCGACCGTTGATGATGCCCGCGGTGGGGAAGTCCGGTCCCGGGATGTAGGCCATCAAATCATCGATGGTCAGCGTATAGTCGTCGATCAGTGCCAGGCAGCCGTCGATGACTTCGCGCATGTTGTGCGGCGGGATGTTGGTCGCCATGCCCACGGCAATGCCCGAGGAGCCGTTGATCAGAAGGTTCGGCACCTTGGTCGGCAGCACGTCCGGAATCCGCTCGGTGCCGTCGTAGTTGTCGACCCAGTCGACGGTATCC
>NZ_JAMZBD010000720.1:0-1124 GCF_024158685.1 Halomonas sp. 707D4
ACCCGACGCGCCCGCCGATTCCAACCCTTGCTCTGGCCAACGATACCGGCGAGGCAGATGGCATCACCTCCGACGGCACCGTCCTGGTGGGCGGGCTCGTCGAGGGCGGCACCTGGGAGTTCAGCCTGGACGGCGGCACCACCTGGCAGGCAGGCAGCGGCGACCGTTTCGTGCTGGCCGAGGGCGACTACGCCGCCGGCGAAGTGCTGGTGCGCCAGAGCGATGCCGATGGCGTGACCAGCGGAACGCGCACCGTGGGCAGCGTCATCGTCGATACCACCGCCCCCGAGGCGCCGAGCGTGGCGCTCGGCAACGACACCGGAACCCTCGATGGCATCACTGCGGATGGCACCATGGTGATCGGCGGGCTCGAGCCCGGTGCCCTCTGGGAGGTCAGCCTGGATGGCGGGGTGAGCTGGCAGCGCGGTGTCGGCGACCGATTCATCCTGGCCGAAGGAGACTACATCGAAGGGCTGGTGCAAGTGCGCCAGATCGACCGTGCGGGCAACGTGAGCGCGCCGGTCGAACTCGGCCCGGTGACCGTCGACCTGACCGCGCCCCAGGCACCAACCCTGGCGCTCGATGGGCTCGAGGCGGGCATCACCAACGAAACCCTCGTGACCGTGGGCAACCTGGAAGCGGGGGCGCGCTGGGAATTCAGCCTGGACGGGGGTGCGAGCTGGACGGTTGGCACCGGCACGAGCTTTTCGCTGCCGGAAGGCACCTACGGCCTCGATCAGGTACAGGTGCGTCAGACCGATGGCGCGGGCAACGTAAGCCCCGCCACCGCCCTGACCCCCGTGGTGATCGACGTCACCCCGCCGGCGGTGCCTGTGATTTCCCTCGTCGCTGACAGCGCCATCACCAACGATGCCACGGTCAGCGTCGAGGGCCTGGAAGAGGGGGCTCGCTGGGAGTACAGCTTGAACGGCGGTGTCTCCTGGGTCGTCGGCGTAGGCGACAGTTTCGAGCTGCCGGAAGGACGTTACGCCGCGGGACAGATTCTGACGCGCCAGATCGATGCGGCGGGCAACGTCGGCGGTGTGGCCAGCCTCGGCGCTGTGGAGATCGATATCACGCCGCCCCCGACACCGCTTCTGACCCTGATTGATGCCGGCGACGAC
>NZ_JAMZBD010000721.1:0-1123 GCF_024158685.1 Halomonas sp. 707D4
CCCCTGGCCGGGTCGAGTTCGCCACTGGGCAGGCCGAAGTGTTCCACCACCACCGCCACGCCCGAGGCGAGAATCGGCCGCACGACCTGGGCGATGTCGTCGATGCCGCGCTGCACCTCCACCGACCAGCCGCGCCGGCCAAGCTCGGCGAACAGCGCCTGCCACTGGGCGCTCAGGTACGCCTGGGGGCTCTTGCCGATCAGGTTGAGGCGAATGCCGACGACGCCGGCCTCTTCAAGTGTATCGAGCGCCGCACCGTCGATGTCGCTTTCGACCACGGCGGTGCCGCGCAGCCGCGCCGGATGGCGGGAGAGCGCCTCGACCATGTAGCGGTTGTCGGTGCCCAGAAAGCTCGGCTGAACCAGCACGCCGTGGGAAAGCCCTGAGCGGTCCAGGTGGGCCAGGTACTGCTCCACCCGGGCGTCGTACTCCGGACTGTAGCGTCGGCCCGCTGCCAAAGGCAGGTCGCGTTCGAAGATGTGGGCGTGGGTATCGATGCCGGTCAACGCCGCTGAAGTAGGCGGGGTCATGGTTTTCCTCATGATGTACGCTCGAGCGCAGGCGCGCGAGCCCTCTGTGTTCGAACCGTGCCTGCCTGAGCGCCAAACGCGGCGCTCGGCGGCCTGACGGCTTCCCGAAAATTCATATATATGAATAGATGAATCGCAGGATACACGTATTTAAACGTCGTGGACGCGGTCTACGACTAAAGGTGGTACATTCTCGACAGGAAATTATGCGCGGATGACACCAAGGAACACGCTCGATGACGGACATGCGGCTACCGCTTTACCAGCGCCTGCGCGACGACATGCTGGCCCGGATCGCCGCCGGTGACTGGGCGCCGGGCACGGCGATTCCCACCGAGGCCGAACTGACCAAGTACTACGGCGTGGCTGTGGGCACCCTGCGCCGCGCGGTCGAGACGCTGGTGCAGGATGGGCTGATGGAGCGCATCCAGGGCCGAGGCACCTTCATCCGCCGGCCCAACTTCGACGGCTCGCTGTTTCGCTTTTTCCGTCACGTGGATAGCCAGGGCGAGCGGCGCGTGCCCACCGGCCGCGTCATGGTGCGCCGCGAGGAACCCGCCAGCCGCCGCGTGGCCGACGCGCTGGGGCTCGGG
>NZ_JAMZBD010000722.1:0-1123 GCF_024158685.1 Halomonas sp. 707D4
CCCTTGGTGGTGGTCGGGCTGCCCTCGCACAGCGTCGCGCCGGTGCGCACGCGGCTCGGCGAATGGGCGGCGCTCGAGCGCCGCTGGGCGGCCACCCCGGAAAGCTGGGAGATCTTGCCGGTGCGCGTCGATGCGGATCTCGCCACGCTTGGCCGGCGCTACACGCGCTGGGCACTGTGGGTGCAAAGCGATGCCGATGCCTTCGCCGCCATGTACCGCACGCTGCGCCAGCTCAAGGAGCACGGCGGCCCGCGCCGGCTGCTGGCGCTCCATGAACCGCGCCTGCCGCGCCAGGGACTGCTCGACAACCTGCAGCGCGCGGCGGCAAGCTATCTTGATATCGACCTGCTGCTGCTGGCGCGCTGAGCGCATGACGAGAGGCCATCGATGACCGGTACGAGCTTGAAGCGCCTGGGAATGTTCGCCCTGGCGGGTATCATCTGGATGGGGGGAGCGCTGCCCGCGCTCGGCGGTACCGGTAGCTGGAGCCGCGAGGCGACTGGCGTGATGGTCGCCATGAGCGATCGCGCGACCCGAAGCCAGACGCTTGCGCCGCCGGCCGCGCCGCTGGCCGGAGGGCGCATCGAGCGCGTCCAGTGGCGTTTCGAGGCGCCCCCCGGGGCGCCGCTGCGCGCCTGGCTCTGCCACCCCGAGCGCTGCGTGGCGCTGAGCGGGCAGCGCGGAAGCCTCACGGGGCTCACCGGGCTCGCCGCCGACGCGCCGCTCGAGTTTCGCTTCGCGCTGGCGCCGGGGCAGCGCCCGACCCGGGTGCAGGGGCTGCAGGTGATCGTGAACTACCAGTGACCAGTGTATAGCCACGAGGCACGAGGATGTATACAGCACAAGGCAGGATTCAACACAGCGAGCTGGTCAGCCAGTACATGCCGTTGGTCAGGCGCCAGGCGCTGGCCCTTCAGGTGCGCTTGCCGGCCAGCATCGAACTCGACGACCTGATCCAGGCAGGCATGGTCGGGCTTCTGGAGGCGCTCGGGCGCTTCGATGCCGCCCAGGGCGCGAGCTTCGCCACCTTCGCCAGCCAGCGCATTCGCGGCGCGATGGTCGACGAACTGCGCACCCGCGACTGGCTGCCGCGCAGCGTGCGCCGCTCCGCCCGGGCCATGGA
>NZ_JAMZBD010000723.1:0-1116 GCF_024158685.1 Halomonas sp. 707D4
ACCTTACCCCGCGGCTTCTCGCCCTGCGCGAAAAGCTTTACTCCCGGGCCGACCTGGCCGACGCCTGACCGCCCTGCGTGGCGGGATGTCAACCGCGCTCCTGCGTACTATGCTAACGCAACACCCATGAGGGACGGAGCGAGGCTGCACGTCCCACGACAGGAGCAAGCCATGACCAATGCCGAGCTCGACAAGCTAAAGCAGAAATACGTGGCCGCGGGTGCGGCAAGCCCCGCCACCGCCTATGCCGCCCGGGCCGAGAATGCCGAGATCTGGGACGCGGACGGCAACCGCTTCATCGACTTCGCCGGCGGCATCGGCGTGCTCAACATCGGCCACCGCCACCCCAAGGTGGTCGCTGCGGTCAAGGAGCAGCTCGACAAGGTCATGCACACCTGCCAGACCGTGATGCCCTATGAGGGCTACGTGAAAGTGGCCGAGAAGTTGAGCCAGGTAGTGCCGGTGCGCGGCCACGCCAAGGTGATGCTGGCCAACTCCGGCGCCGAGGCGCTGGAGAACGCGGTCAAGATCGCCCGGGCGGCCACCAAACGGCCCAACGTGATCTGCTTCGACGGCGGCTACCACGGGCGCACCTTCTTCACCATGGCGATGAACGGCAAAGTCGCGCCGTACCAGACCGACTTCGGCCCGATGCCCGGCACCGTGTTTCGCGCGCCCTACCCGGTGCCCTACCACGGCATCAGCGAGGAAGAAGCCATTCGCGGGCTGATGATGGCGCTGAAGACCGACGCCGGCCCGACCAACACCGCCGCCATCGTGCTCGAGCCGGTACTCGGCGAAGGCGGCTTCTACCCCGCGCCCGCCTCGTTCTTGAAGCGCGTGCGCGACATCTGCGACGAACTCGGCATCCTGATGATCGTCGACGAGGTGCAGTCGGGCTTCGGGCGTACCGGCAAGCTCTTCGCCATCGAGCACAGCGGCGTGGAGCCGGACATCATGACCATGGCGAAAAGCATGGCGGACGGCATGCCGATCTCGGCCATCGTCGGCACCGACAAGCTCATGGACGCCTCCGGCCCCAACTCGCTGGGCGGCACCTACACCGGCAGCCCCACCGCCTGCGCAGCGGCGCTGGCCGTGCTCGAGGTGTTCGAG
>NZ_JAMZBD010000724.1:0-1116 GCF_024158685.1 Halomonas sp. 707D4
CCGCTACCACGTCCGGGTTGGCCGCCTGGTAGGCCGCCAGGTCGAACCAGGCCGAAGGCGCGCGGCCTTCGCCTTCACCGAACAGTCGATAATGCAGGTAGGCGCTGTCGAAGATCCCCTGCTCGATGGCCGCATCGACATCCGCGTTCGCCGCGCGGTAGGCCCGCTCGTCGAACAGCACGTTGGGATTGCGGCCCTCCTGTTCGCCAAAGCGCGAATAGTGCTCGAAGGCGCTGGCGAAGACACCGGAGGCGATGGCCGCCGCCACGTCCGGGTTGTGGGCCAGGTAGAACTCCTCGTCGAAGGCCAGGTTGGCGTTGCGCGTTGTATCACTCGCCTCGCGCCCCTCGCCGGCGCCAAAGCGCTCGAAGTGCGCCTGCCCGCTGGCGTATTCGCCGCGCGCCACGGCCTCGGCCACATCGGCGTTCTGGCGCAGGTAGAAGGCTTCGTCGAACAGCACGATGGTGTCATCGGCAAGCGAAGGTGCATCGACCAGCACGACGCGATCGTCGAAGCGCAAGAGCTCCACGCCGGTCAACGTGTTGCGCCCGTTGCCCTCCCCGCTCACGACCAGCCGCCCTGCATCGTCGCGCGTGATGCTCACCTCATCCATGGCAGCGTCAAAGCGCACCACATCCACGTCGCTTCCCCCCACCAACGTGTCGTTGCCAGCCTTGGTATAGAAGCGGTTACTGCCCTCGCCGCCTTCCAGGTAGCTATCCCCGGCGCCGCCGATCAGCACGTCGTCGCCCGCCCCGCCGACCACGATGGCGCGCCCCTCGCCCAGGGTCAGGTTCAAGGGCGCGTCGTCGCCGATGATCACGCTCTCGCCGGCGCCCCCCACCAGCGTGGCGCTGCCCTTGAGGCTGACGAAGTCGATATGCTCGAGCACGATGCGCGCCCCGCCCGGAAGGCCGGTGGTATCGATGATGAAAGCCTTGAAAGCACTGCTCGTGCTGGTACCCGGCTCCCCGCGCAGCACGATCGGCGAGTTCAGCGGTGCCTCGGCGCTGAAGGTCAGGCTGCGCACGTCGATCAGCGCCGCCTCGGCGCGGCTATCGAGCCAGCGCTCGGAAAGCGCCGCTTGCGAGCCCAGGTTGCCCGGCGCCTTGTCGC
>NZ_JAMZBD010000725.1:0-1114 GCF_024158685.1 Halomonas sp. 707D4
GGCCTCGCGGGCGGCCAGCGGCGAGCCGGCCGCGAACGCGCTGGTCTCCAAGTAGTCGCCGCCCGCCCGTGATACCCACGCCTTCTCCCTCCCGGCCGGCAGGGCTTGCCCGCCACGCGGTCGCCGTGATCGCTCTGGCCCAGCTGCTGGGCACCTCGCTGTGGTTCAGCGCCAACAGCGCCATGCAGGAGCTTGCCCGCGAGTGGGACGTCAGCGCCGTCGAGATCGGCTGGCTGACCGGCGCGGTGCAGGGTGGCTTCATTCTGGGCACGCTCACGCTGGCGCTGACCGGGCTCGCCGACCGCTTCCGTGCCAGCCACCTGTTCGTGGCCAGCGCCCTGGCGGGGGCGCTTTGCAACGCGCTGTTCGCCTGGGCCGCCCAGGGCCTGGCCGACGGACTCGTGTGGCGCTTTCTGGTCGGGCTTTGCCTTGCCGGCATCTACCCGGTGGGCATGAAGCTGGTGGTGAGCTTCGCCCCCGAGCGCACCGGCCAGGCGCTGGCCCAGCTGGTGGCGATGCTCACGCTCGGCACCGCCTTGCCCCACGGGCTGAGAGAACTGGGCACGGCGCTGCCCTGGCCGCTCGTCATCAGTGCCTCTTCACTGCTTGCGCTGATCGGGGCGGCATTGATCTGGCGGCTGGGCGACGGACCGCACCTGCCGAGACAGAGCGCGCCTTCCAATCCGCGAGCGGGCCTTCGCGAGGCCTTCGCCGTGCGCCGCTTTCGGGCGGCCGCCTGGGGCTATTTCGGCCACATGTGGGAGCTCTACGCCTTCTGGACGGTGGTGCCGCTGCTGGTGGCGAACTCCCCGCTCGCTGACGCCTACTCGGGGCTGGGCGTCTCGGGCATGGCCTTTGCCGTGATCGGCGTGGGAGCGCTGGGGTGCCTGCTGGGCGGAGCGCTGTCGCGGCGTTTCGGCAGCGCCGCCGTGGCGCTTTGGGCGCTGGCGCTCTCCGGGTTCTGCGCGGTGGCATTCGCGCTTTTCTGGCGCGCGCTGCCGCCGTCGGGGCTGGCGCTTCTGCTGCTGGTCTGGGGGGCGGCGGTGGTCGCGGACTCGCCGCAGTTCTCGGCGCTGGCGTCGAAAGCCTGCCCGCCAACGGCGGTAGGGGCGTC
>NZ_JAMZBD010000726.1:0-1108 GCF_024158685.1 Halomonas sp. 707D4
CCTTCGCCGTGGGCCTTGGCTTCCTTGCGGTTGAAGGCGTAGGGCAGGTCGCGGTCATGATGGTCGGCAAGGGCCGCGGCGGTGACGGCGGCCAGCGGAATGCCCTTGTAGGCCGGGCCGAACAGCACGTCGGCACGAAGTTCGCTTTGCTCGATGGCCTGGGCGTAGAAGCGCCCGAGCCTGGCAAGTGCCCGTCCGGTCTGGAACAGACCGGCATTGAAGAAATAGGGGCTGACACGCCCGGACTTGAGCGTGAATTCGCCGAATTTGAGAACGCCCTGCTCGATAGCGAAGGCAATGAAGTCGCGCTGGTAGGGTTGAAGGGTCGAAGCCACGGCGGTGTTCTCTCGAGAGTGGGTGGGTGAGCGTAACGATATCGAACGGGCAGGCAGGCCGATTGAGCCTGCCTATTTACCCAAACGTCTAAACGTCGGGTATCATACCGCAGCGACGCAAAAGGGACGATTTATGAAAATTGCCAGCATTAATGTCAACGGTATCCGTGATGCCGTCGACCGCGGCTTCCTGGACTGGCTGGCTCAGCAGGACGCCGACGTGGTCTGCGTGCAGAACCTGAAGGCCAAGAGCTTCGAACTGGGCGACCATATCCTCTATCCGGAAGGCTACGAAGGCTATTTCCTGGATGCCGAGGAGGATGGCTTCTCCGGTGTGGGACTCTATTGCCGCAAGATTCCCAAGGCGATCATGTACGGGCTGGGCTTTCCCCAGTGCGACCACGAAGGGCGTTTTCTGCAGGCGGACTACGACCGCTTCAGCATCGCGACCTTCCTGATGCCGGACGGCTCGGACCAGAAGGCCAAGCACGCCTTCATGGAGCAGTACCAGGAGTACCTGACCAAGATGTCGCGCAAGCGCCGCGAGTACATCATCTGCGGTACCTGGCACGTCGCCCACAAGACCGTGGACCTGGCCAACTGGTCCGACAATCAGCTCACCTCCGGCTTTCGCCCGGAAGAGCGCGCCTGGATGGATCAGGTGCTCGGCCCGACCGGCTTCATCGACACCTTCCGCGAGATCAACCGCGACGCCGGCGAGTACACCTGGTGGCCGAAGCTCGACCAGGACGTGCCGCGCAGCCGTCAGGAAG
>NZ_JAMZBD010000727.1:0-1106 GCF_024158685.1 Halomonas sp. 707D4
TCTCCTGGGCGGCGGCGGCCGAACGCCCGGCCAGGTTGCGCACCTCCTCGGCCACCACGGCGAAGCCGCGACCGTGCTCGCCGGCCCGCGCCGCCTCCACCGAGGCGTTGAGCGCCAGGATGTTGGTCTGGAAGGCGATGGAGTCGATCACATCGATGATGTCGGTCATCTTCTGCGAGCTCTGAGTGATGCGCTGCATGTTGTTCACCAGCTGGCTCATCAGATCGCCGGTCTGGGTGACCCGCTCGGCGTTCTCGTCCGCCAGGCGGCGTGCCTGCTGGGCGTTGTCGCTGTTCTGGCGCACCGTGGTGGTCATCTCCTCCATGCTGGAGGCGGTCTGCTGCAGCGAAGCGGCCTGCTGTTCGGTGCGCGCGGAGAGCTCCTCGTTGCCGCTGGCGATGTTCTGGGCCGCCGGCGTGACGACATCGATGCCGCCCTTGACGTCACCGATGATGCTGCTGAGGCTCTTGCGCATGGTGTTGAGCGAACCCAGCAGGTGGCCGATCTCGTCGCGACGGCTTGGCGGTACCCGGGCCGCCAGGTTGCCGCCGGCGATCTGCAGGGTGAAGCGCGAGGCCGCCTTCAAGGGCTTCAGGATCGAGCGCAGGATCGCCACACCCAACAGGATCAGCGCCAGAAGCCCCAGCGCGAGCACACCGGCCTGGAGGGCAAGCATGTTCCCTTGGGCGGCATCCGCGTTGGCCGCCATCGTCTCGGCAGCGCGCTGCTTCTCGCCGATCAGGTCGTTGACCATCCGCGAGAGATCGCGCCCTTCGCTGTTCATCATGGCGTTGACGCCTTCGATACCGGTGAAGGCCTGGTAGGTCTCCTCGGCGCGCAGCACCTCGACGGCACGGCCCATGCCGTCACTCAGAAACGCCTGCAGGCGGTCGTCGAAATCGCTGGCGAGCGCCGTATCGTTCACCGCGCGACCGTAGTAGTCCTGCCAGGTCGCCCCGACCTCGCTGGTGCTCGCCTCGACCGCGTCGGCGATCTCGAAGCGGCTGTTGATCAACTCCATGCGCGTGGGCTCGACCAGCGACTGGCGGGTCTCGGCGATGGTCTGGTCGATCTGCTGCAGACGGATGACGTCGCGCAGGCCATCC
>NZ_JAMZBD010000728.1:0-1104 GCF_024158685.1 Halomonas sp. 707D4
GAGCTCGGCCGGGCCGAGGTGCTGCTGCAGTTCGGCGCCCGGCTGATCTCCAAGCGCCTGACCCAGTTCATCGCCCGCCACGCCTGGGAGGATGTCTGGCTGGTCGACGCGCTGCCCCAGCGGCTCGACCCGGACTACACCGTTCGCCGCCGGGTGGTTGCCGCGCCAGCGGCGTTTGCCGAAGCGCTGGCGGCAGGCGAGCGCCGCCCGTCCTGGCACCGGCTGGACGCGCTCGAGCGGCCGGCGCGGCACTGGGTGGAGGCGCGCAGCGCACACTTCAGCGAGTTGGGGGTGTGCCACCGGCTGCTGCGGCGGGCCAAAGGCCAACTGGTGGCCGGCAACAGCCTGAGCGCCCGGCTTTTGAACATGCTCGCCACGCCCCGCCAGGCGCCGCCCCGGGTGCTGGCCAACCGCGGCGCCTCGGGCATCGACGGGCTGATCGCCACCGCTTACGGGGCCAGCCTCGGCGTCGAGGCGCCTACGACCCTGGTGCTGGGCGATACCAGCGCGCTGCACGATCTCAACAGCCTGGCGCTGCTGGGGCGCGCCACCCAGCCGCTGGTGGTGGTGATCCTCAACAACGACGGCGGCAGCATCTTCCACCTGCTGCCGGTGCCGAAGGCGGGCGGCCTGCGCGAGCAGTACTTTCGCCAGCCCCACGGGCTTGGGTTCGAGCACGCCGCGCGCATGTTCGGGCTCGGCTACGCCGCGCCGGATTCGCTGGCGGCATTCGAGGCCGCCTACGCCCGCGCGCTGGAGGCGGGCGTCACGCTGATCGAGGTGCGCTTCGAGCACTGCCAGGTGGCGGACGAGCTTACCGCCCTCGGCGCGCTGATTCGCGAGGGCGAAGGTGCGCGGTGAGCAGGCGCCCACGCTGGTGCTGCTCCACGGCCTGCTGGGCGACCGCCAGGACTGGGAGGGCGTCACCGGAAAGCTCGATATGCCAACCCTCGCGCTGGATCTGCCCGGCCACGGCGACAACGCCGCCGAGGTGGATTCTTTCGATGGCGCCCACCGCTGGCTGGGTGAGGCGCTTTCCAGGCGCGGCATTCGCCGCTACGTGCTGCTGGGCTACTCCCTCGGCGGGCGGCTGGCGCTTTATCA
>NZ_JAMZBD010000729.1:0-1104 GCF_024158685.1 Halomonas sp. 707D4
TCAGCGTCACTACCTGCTGGTGCAGCGCCACGCGCACGTCCTTCGGGCCGGACAGGTACGCCGCCTCGTGCAAGAGCTGATGGCTGAACTGATACTCGGGCTCGCCCCCGCCGATCTCCACGCTCTCGATGATCTCGAGCTGGCGCATGTGCTCGAGCGCCTTGTGCAGGCGGCCCTTGTCGAGGGCGCAGGCTTCGCCGAGCATGCCGAGCCGGAAACGCCGGCCAAGCACCGCCGCCACGTGGGCGACGTCGCGATCGGCCTCCAGCTGGTCGATGCGACTGGTGAGCAGTCCAAGCAGCCCCTTGGGCAACTCGTTGAACTGGACGCTGCGCCCTTCGCGGCGATCCATGTCGAGTCGCCGGCAGATCTCCTGCAGGTAGAGCGGGACACCGTCGCAGCGCTCGACGATCTGATTTCGAAGGCGCGGGCTCAGGTGGATCTGGTAGCGCCGGGCGAGCTGGGACAAGAGCCGGGCGGATTGGCCTGCGTCGAGCTTGCCGAGCGTGATCTGCTGATCCCAGTGCAGCTTGACCGGAAGCACTTCGCGCCCGTGGTGGCTGGCCACCAGCATGAAAGCGGTATTGATCGGCAATCGCGCCTGCAGCCCGGACAGCACCTTGAAGGAGGGTTCGTCGAGCCACTGCAGGTCGTCGATCAGCAGCAGCAGCGTACGCTGTCGGGATTCGCGCTCGATGAGCCGGTGCAGAAGCCTTGCGACCAGCTCGACGGCCTCGCCGTTCTGGGTCAGCCGGCTGATGTCCTCGACGTCGCTCACCCCGAGCGCCTGCTCAAGGAGTTCCTGGCGCTCGTCGTCGAGCGCGGTCATATCGAGCGTCTGCTGGAGCCCCCGAAGCGCCGCACGGTCGCCTTCATGACCGAAGTGCCAGCCGAGCAGTTGCCGGGCGACCCCGTAGGGCTCCAGCACCGACAGCCGCGTGGTGGGCAGCCAGCACACCGCCGCGTCGCGACTCAGCTCGAGCTGGCGAAAGCCGACCATCAACGCCGACTTCCCCATGCCGGTGCCACCCCGCACCAGCACGCTCTGGCGCAGGCCGATGCTGGCCCGGACCTGGGCGTCGCGCAGGGTGCGCAGCGCCGTCT
>NZ_JAMZBD010000730.1:0-1102 GCF_024158685.1 Halomonas sp. 707D4
CTACTGGGGCTCGACTTCCCGCCACTCGGAAAACGCCATGCCTCTTGCCAGATCGCTTCTGACCCTCGCGCTTGCGAGCACCGGCCTGAACGCGGCCCTTGCCGCCGACGCGCCGCTGCCCGCCCCCATCGACGCCCTGCGCGAGCGTGGCCTCGAGATTCACGAGCGCTTCGACGCCCCCGGCGGGCTCGTCGGCTTCGGGGCCAGCGCGCCGGGCCAGGAGATGGTGATCTACCTCACCCCGGACGGCGAACACGCGATCATCGGCACGCTGTTCGATGCACAAGGCGAGGATCTCTCCGAGGCGGCCCTCGAGACTCACGTGCGCGCCCCGCTCGAGGCGCAGACCTGGCAAAGCCTGGAGCAGAGTCACTGGGTCCAGGATGGCAGCGTCGACGCCCCGCGCACGGTGTACATGTTCACCGACCCGAACTGTACCTACTGCAAGGCGCTGTGGCGCCAGACGCGCCCCTGGGTCGAGGCCGGCGAGGTGCAGATTCGCCATATCCTGGTCGGCATCCTCGCCCCGAACAGCCCGGCACTGGCCGCCAGCCTGCTCGCCGCGGACGACCCCGGCCAGGCGCTCGCCGCTCACAGCGAAGGCGAACCGATCACCGCCAGCGCCCAGAGCGTGGCGATCGAGGAGCAGGTCTACACCAACAACCAGCTGTTCGACGAGCTCGGGCTTCATGCCACCCCCACCAGCGCGTTCAAGCGCGAAACCGAGAACGGCACCGTGCGCCTGGATCGCATCGAGGGTCTGCCCGGGCGCGACCGGCTGGTCGAGATGATGGGGGGCGAAGCGCCACAATAGCGCTGCTCGCGCCGGGCGACGTATCGCGGCGAACGCCGCGTGTGGCGCGGGTTTCAGCCGCTTGGCACGCTACGAATAATTAAGCCGTTTCAGTCTCATGCCCCGCCCTTTCCTGCCGATATGTGATGCATCTTCGGTCCTTACGGATACTCAGGAACATCATGACGCGACTGACGCTGAACCAACGCCTCTGGGGCATTCTCGCCGTAATCTGCCTGGCCATGCTGCTGCTGGTGGGCTGGCTGAGCTGGGATACCCGACAAACCATCGAACAGGAGCGGCGCACGA
>NZ_JAMZBD010000731.1:0-1100 GCF_024158685.1 Halomonas sp. 707D4
GAGGAGCGCGCTGCGCGTTTCGCCTTCCTTTCTCAGCAGGTGGATCTCTTCGACGGCACGCTCGCGGACAATCTCCGCCTGGCCGACCCGAGCGCCGATGATGCCAGGCTCTGGCGAGCGCTCGAGCAGGTGGCACTCGCCGACTGGGCCGAACGGCAGCCGCATGGGTTGTCGACGCCCGTGGGCGAGAAAGGGCGTCGTCTCTCCGGAGGCCAGGCGCGGCGTGTGGCACTGGCCAGGCTCTTTCTGCGCGACCCTCGGCTTGTGCTTCTGGACGAACCCTTCGCCGGCGTGGATGACGAGACGGCGCGGTACCTGGCCAGGTCGCTGGATCAGTGGTTGCAGGGGCGCACGGCGGTCTACTTCATCCACCAGGTGGACGATGTTTCGCTGCTTCCCGGCCTCACGTATAGTTATTCGCTCGACAGGGGTCGGCTGAGGGTCATCGGCTCCGACCACGCCCGCTAGACGAGGAAGCGCCATGCAAGAGTATCTACGCCAACTGCCCAAGACCGAACTCCACCTGCATATCGAAGGCACGCTCGAACCCGAACTCATGTTCGAACTGGCCCGGCGAAATGGCATCGAGCTTTCTTACGCGAGCATCGACGAGGTCAAGGCCGCCTACCGCTTCGATGACCTGCAGGGCTTTCTGAATCTCTACTATCAGGGCATGGGCGTGCTGCGTACGCGCCAGGATTTCTTCGACCTGGCGATGGACTACTTCAAGCGTGCCGCTGGTGAAGGTGTCGTTCACATCGACATGCACTTCGACCCCCAGGCGCACCTGAGTCGCGGCGTTTCTCTGGAAACGGTGATGGAGGGGCTGCTCGAGGCCAAGGGGCAGGCCGAAACGTCGCTCGATCTTTCGGTCGGCATGATCATGGCATTTCTGCGTGACCGCTCGGCCGAGGAGGCACTGCAGGTTTTCGAGCAGGCAAAGCCTTACTGGAATCGTCTCGACGCCATCGGGCTCGACAGCGCCGAGCGCGACAACCCGCCATCGAAATTCAAGGCGCTCTTCGCACGCGCTCGCGAGGCGGGTATTCGCCGGGTTGCACACGCCGGCGAGGAGGGGCCTGCAGCGTACATCAATGAGG
>NZ_JAMZBD010000732.1:0-1097 GCF_024158685.1 Halomonas sp. 707D4
GTAGGTGATCCAGGTGGCAAACGCCGCCCCAGAGCGGCCTATCTGCCCGAGCGCCTGGGCGAGATACCCGCCGGCGTCGCGCCAGTTCTCGGCGAGCGTGGCCTGAAGGTTGCCGAGTTCCGAGCGCACGTCGTAGCCGGTCCAGTCGAGCACCTGCGGTGCCAGGCGATTCTCGACCCAGGTGAAGATGCCCGGCAGCGCCTCGCCGAGCTGCTTGATCTGGGAGACGATCAACGGAATCAGGATCAAAAGCGCCACGGTAAGCAGCAGTGTCAGTACCAGGAAGACGCTGCAGACCGCGACGGGGCGCTTCATGCCCCACCCCTGAAAGCGATTGGCCAGTGGATCCGCGAGATACGCCAGTATCATGCCGGCGATGAAGGGCATGAGAATCGACTCCAGCAGGTAGACGAAGCCCACCAGCAGGACCAGAAACACTACACCCCACCAAGAGTTGCGCATACGGGTCATCCAAGGTCGTCAAGGGTCATGGCGCATGGTATCCCGAAGGTAACCTGTCTTGCGAGATATGGCGACACGTCGATGCGGCTTCCCTCGTCAAATGGTACAATCCGCCGTATCAACGGCCGGCACCGGCCGCGCGGCCTCCCCACCCCGTTTCGCTATAGGCTCTACAGGACCTGTCATGACCAAGACAACCCCTTCTCAGGCTTCTTCATCACTTAGCTACAAGGATGCCGGCGTCGACATCGATGCCGGCAACGCCCTGGTGGAGCGCATCAAGCACGTCGCCAAGCGGACGACGCGCCCGGAAGTGATGGGAGGGCTCGGCGGTTTCGGCGCACTGTGCGAAATGCCGGCCGGCTACAAGCAGCCGGTACTGGTCACGGGAACCGACGGGGTCGGCACCAAGCTGCGCCTGGCGATGGATCTTGATAAGCACGACACCATCGGCATCGACCTGGTCGCGATGTGCGTCAATGATCTGGTGGTGGCCGGCGCCGAGCCCTTCGTGTTTCTCGACTACTACGCCACCGGCAAGCTCGACGTCGACATCGCCGCCGACGTCGTGACCGGCATCGGTGCCGGCTGCGAACAGGCGGGCTGCGCGCTGGTCGGCGGCGAGACCGCCGAGA
>NZ_JAMZBD010000733.1:0-1093 GCF_024158685.1 Halomonas sp. 707D4
CTCTATATCCTGATCCTGCTGTGGAGCATCCTGCTGGCCGAGACCCACTGGGCGCCCCGAGCCAGGCCACGAAGCGCGGCGCCCAGTGGGTCTCGGCCAGCAGGATGCTCCACAGCAGGATCAGGATATAGAGCGACGCCTTGATGACCAGGCCCGCGTGCAGCGCGCTCACCGGCGTCCAGGCGCTTTGATGCACCGGGGTCAGCCAGCCGTGCAGCGGAAACAGCGCCGCCTTCAGGGCAAGACCGGCGCCCAGCAGCGACGCCGCGATCCAGGCAACGGCGCCGGGCTCGACCACCTCGGCCAGACGCGCCAACTCGAGTTCGCCCCAGTGGCCAATGATCAGCGCCACGCCCATCAGGTAGGTCAATGAGCCCACCAGGGTCAACAGCAGGTAGCGCATGCCCGCCTCCAGCGCTTCAGGCTTGCCCGAGAGCACCAGCATGCCCACCGCCGCCAGGCTCAACAGTTCGAGGCCGACATAAAGCGTGAGCAGGTCCGCCGCCAGCCACACCAGCGACAGAGCGAAAAGCGTGACGCCCATCAAGGGCCACAGCCAGCGCGCCTGCGGGCCCGGCGACTCCAGGCGCAGAAAACCCGGCGCGTAGAGCGCTGCCGCCGCTGTCACGCACTGGCTCACCACCAGCAAGAGCGCACCGAGCCCGTTCAAGCGCAGGGCGATCGTCACCCCGGCCACCGACCACTGCCAGCGCAGAAGCCCCGCTTGCGCGGCATCCCTCATCAGCCAGGCACCGCAGGCAACGATCAGCAGACAGACGACCAGCACCGGCCACGTTCGCCGGGGTGGCGCGAGGGCGGCGCCAGCTCCGGCCAGAAGCGGAAGCACGAGCGCGAACGCCAGCGCCCAATGGCTCGGCGCCAGCGGCGCGAACACGCTCTCCAGCAGGCCGAAGCGCCAGGTCATCATCGCCCTCCCCCTACCGCCATGTGCTCGTCGTCCGTGTCGTCCTCGTGGGCGCGCAAGTGGCGAATCAGCAGCGCCCCGGCAAGCGAACCCAGCCCGGCGATCAAGAGCCCCACCGCCACCAGCGCCTGGGCGCCCTCCATGGTCCCGGCGAGCCCGACCATCAGC
>NZ_JAMZBD010000734.1:0-1085 GCF_024158685.1 Halomonas sp. 707D4
CATGTCCTGGCTCTGACCGCGAAACAGCGTCTCTTCCAGGGTCTCGAGCTCGAGCAGATTCACCAGTGTCTTCAGCGCGTCGTTCATTCTCGGTATCCTGTGACGTTTGGCCGCTCTAGAATCGGCTAGCTACCTTAACGGAGTTCGCCTCTATGCGCAGCGACGAATTTTACATGCACCGGGCGCTCGACCAGGCGCATCTGGCCGCCGCCGCCGGGGAGGTGCCGGTGGGCGCGGTGGTGGTCGACCCCGAAGGCGAGATCATCGGCGCCGCCCACAACGCCCCGGTCGAACGCTGCGACCCCAGCGCCCACGCGGAAGTTCGCGCGCTGCGCGAGGCAGGCCGGGCGCTCGGCAACTACCGCCTTGATGGCTGTACCCTGTATGTCACCCTGGAGCCCTGTATGATGTGTGCAGGCGCCATGATTCACGCGCGCATCAAGCGGCTGGTCTACGCCGCCGCCGAACCGCGCACCGGCATGGTCGAATCGAAGGCCAACCTGCTCGCCCAGCCCTGGTTCAACCACCGGGTCGACATCGAGGCGGGCGTGCTGGCGCCGGCCTCCAGCAAGCTCTTGAAGGCGTTCTTCGCCCGGCGCCGCTAACCCGAAGGAGACACGATGTCCGTGCTGCTCAATACGCTGATCGTGGTGCTGACCGTCGCCGTCATGGAGGTGGTGGCAACACTTGCCCACCGCTACATCATGCACGGGATCGGTTGGGGCTGGCACCGCTCCCACCACGAGCCGCGCACCGGCTGGTTCGAGCGCAATGACCTGTACGCGGTGGTGTTCGCGCTACTTGCCATCGTGCTGATCGCCTTCGGCACCGCCGGCGCCTGGCCGCTTCAATGGATCGGCGCTGGCATGACCGCCTACGGGGCGATCTACTTCGTGCTGCATGACGGGCTGGTGCACAAGCGCTGGCCCTTCAGCCTGATTCCCCGGCGCGGCTATATGAAGCGCCTCTACAGAGCCCACCGGCTGCACCACGCGGTGAAAGGGCGCGAGGATGGGGTATCGTTTGGCTTCATCTACGCCCCGCCGGTGGAAAAGCTCGAGGCCGAGCTCAAGCGCCGCCAGGCG
>NZ_JAMZBD010000735.1:0-1083 GCF_024158685.1 Halomonas sp. 707D4
GCCTCGAGCCTGGCGATGCCAACCGGGGGCTCGCCATCGAGGTGCACCACGGCAGTTTCGACCCGGCGGCCCAGGTCCATGGCGAGGATGTCGTACCAGGCGGGCATCACCATGCCGCCGTTGACGGTGACCGGCAGGCGCGGCGCGTGGGGCATGATGAAGCGCACGTTCAGGCTCCTGGGCAGGCCCATGGCCGGCACCAGCGGCTCGAAATCGCTGCCGTCGGCGCCCAGGCCGTGAAGGATGAACACGCAGGCATCGGCCGGCTGCCCGTTCTTGGGCTCGATGATCAACTCACCCGGGTCTGACATAGCGCTCTCCTTGGAAAAAACGAAAGCGTCACCCTAGCGCAAAGTGGCGCCGGCGGCGAGCGCTAGAACGGCCAGACCAGCGGAATGAGCGCCACCGCGATCAGCCCGGTCAACACGTTGAGCCCGCCGCCCACGCGCAGGAAATCGCTGATCCGGTAGCCACCGGGGCCATAGACCATCAGGTTCGTCTGGTAGCCGATCGGCGTCAGAAAGCTCGCCGAGGCGGCGAACATGATCGTCACCACGAAAGGCATGATGCTCACGCCGAGGCTCTCCGCCGCCGCCGTCACCACCGGGAAAATGATCACTGCCGCCGCGTTGTTGGTGACCAGCTCGGTGAGCAGCGCCACCACGCAGTAGGTGCCGATCAGCAAGAGCCAGGGGCTTCCCGCCACCAGCGAGAGCACGCCGCCGGCGATGACGTCCGCCGCCCCGGAACTCTGCAGCGCCGCGCCTACGCCGAAGGAGGCGGCAATGGTCAAGAGCACCTGGGTATCCAGCCCGCGCTTGGCACCGGACACGGTACAGCAGCCGGTCAGGAGTACCAGCGCCGCTCCCAGCATCGCCGCGTTGAGCATGCTCAAGACACCCACCGCCGCCAGGAACACCGCGCCGAGCAGGATCGCCCAGGCCAGCGGCGCCTTCTCGTGAATCGGCCGCGCGGCGCCGTTGAGTTCGCTGATCAGCAAGAAGTCCTTGGATTCGCGGTGGCGCTCGATGAACGGCGGGCGCGCCTCGAGCAGCAGCACGTCGGAGGGCTGCAGGCGTACCT
>NZ_JAMZBD010000736.1:0-1074 GCF_024158685.1 Halomonas sp. 707D4
TACCGCGCCGAGATCCGCAATCCGCGTGCGCTGATCACCCGCGACGAGATCCAGCAGAAGCTCGGCGAGCGCCACTTCGCCGTATGGGATGCGCGCTCGAAGGCGGAGTACGACGGCGAGCGTGGCAACAACAGGCATCTGGGCCATATTCCGGGTGCCGTGAACATGGACTGGGTCGACGCCATGGATCGCACGCGGGCGCTGCGCATCCGCGACTACGCGGAGCTCGTCACCGAGCTCGAGGCGATGGGCCTCACCCCGGACATGGAGATCGCCACCCACTGCCAGAGCCATCACCGCAGCAGCTTCACCTGGCTCGTCGGCAAGGCCCTGGGCTTTGACATGCGCGGCTACGCGGGCTCCTGGGGCGAGTGGGGCAACCGCGACGACACGCCGATAGAAAAGTAGCGCCCCGCCTTCGCCGGGCCTCGACGAGCACCTACGAAAAGAACCCAACGTGACGCTATCTCAAAAGATTTTCTCGCTGATCCAGTACCCGCTGCCGCACCACGCGATCTCGCGGCTGACCGGCGCCTTCGCCCGCTGCGAGACGCCCTGGCTCAAGAACGCGCTGATCAAGGCGTTCATCAAGCGCTTCGACGTCGACATGAGCCAGGCGCTGGAGCCGGACCCGACCGCCTATCGCCACTTCAACGCGTTCTTCACCCGCGTCTTGAAAGCGGACGCGCGACCGCTGGAAGAGGGGCTGCTGAGCCCGGCGGACGGGGCGCTGTCGCGTCACGGCAAGATCGAGCACGGCACCCTGATCCAGGCCAAGGGCCACCGCTACACGGTCGAGGCGCTGCTCGGCGGCGACGCCGAGCTTGCCGCCGAGTTCTCGAGCGGCAGCTTCGCCACGGTCTACCTGTCACCGCGCGACTACCACCGCGTGCACATGCCCCTCGACGGCACGCTGCGCGAGATGATCTACGTGCCCGGGCGCATCTTCTCGGTCAACCAGGCGACCGCCCGCCACGTGCCCAACCTGTTCGCCCGCAACGAGCGGCTGGTGTGCATCTTCGACAGCCCCCGGGGGGCCTTTGCGATGGTACTGGTGGGGGCGATGGTGGTGGC
>NZ_JAMZBD010000737.1:0-1071 GCF_024158685.1 Halomonas sp. 707D4
TTTGTGAACTTCCTCGAGGCATCATGAGCGATTTTACCCCCGGCCAGCGCTTCATCAGCGACGGTGAAGCCGAGCTTGGACTGGGCACCGTCCTGAACTGCGACGCCCGTAGCGTGACCATCTTGTTCAGTGCCAGCCAGGAAACCCGCACCTACAACACCCGCCAGGCGCCGTTGACCCGCGTCGCCTTCGGCGCCGGCGACAGCGTGCTCGCCGCCGACGGCTGGCAGATGACCGTCAGCGAAAGCCAGGAGCACCGCGGCCTGATCACCTACTACGGCGAGGATGCCGAGGGCGTCGCTCGTGAACTGCCCGAAACCAAGCTGGCCGACACCATGCAGTTCAACCAGGCCCGCGATCGCCTGCTCACCGGCCAGGTGGATCGCAACGACTGGTTCGACCTGCGCTTTCGCACGCTGCACCACTACCAGCGCATCGAGCAGCACGCCGCACTCGGCTTCGGCGGGCCACGCATCGACCTGATTCCCCACCAGCTCTACATCGCCGACGAAGTGGCACGCCGCCACGCCCCGCGCGTGCTGCTCGCCGACGAGGTGGGCCTGGGCAAGACCATCGAGGCCGGGCTGATCCTGCATCGCCTGCTGATGACCGGGCGCGCCTCGCGGGCGCTGATCCTGGTGCCGGACAGCCTCACCCACCAGTGGCTGGTGGAGCTTCTGCGCCGCTTCTCGCTGGAGGTGACGCTGCTCGACGAGACCCAGAGCCAGGCCCACGGCGAGCACAACCCCTTCGACAGTGCCCAGCTGATCCTGGCAAGCCAGGGGTGGCTGTTCGCCAATGCCGCGCGCCAGACCCAGGCGCTGGAGAGCCGCTTCGATCTGTTGATCGTCGACGAGGCCCACCACCTCGACTGGAGCATCGAGGAGGGCGGCGGCGCCGGCTATCGCTGCGTCGAGCAGCTCGCCGGCCAGATCGCGGGGCTTCTGCTGCTGACCGCGACCCCGGAGCAGATGGGACTCGAAAGCCACTTCGCCCGCCTGCGCCTGCTCGACCCGGAGCGCTACCACGACATCGCCCGCTTCAAGCAGGAAGAGGGCCACTACATCGATG
>NZ_JAMZBD010000738.1:0-1068 GCF_024158685.1 Halomonas sp. 707D4
CGTCCGGGTCGGTATCGAAGGCCGGCGGCACGTTGACGAAGTGGTAGATCGGCTCGCCCGCGGCGAAGAACACCCCGCCGCCGGCCAGCAGCGTGCACAGGATGATCGAGATCCACTTGAACGTGCTCAATTCTGGTGCATCGAGATCGCCGATCTTGGCCTTGCCGGCCGGGGTGAGGGCGAGCCCGATGGCGATGAAGAAGGTCACCAGCATCAGGAACTGGAAGTAGGTACCGAAGTTCAGCGCGCTCCAGGCGAAGCCCTGGCTGATGGCGTTGGCGAGGAAGTCCAGATCGAAGATCGAAAGCGCGAGGAAGAGGAGTATGAAGCCGATGCTGAGGATGAGTACGATGGGATCGCCTAGCGCATGACGCGGTCGGCTTTCGGCATCTGAGGCCGGTTGTTTCATCAAGAAGAACACCTTTGGTGGGACGAGAGGAAGCAGCGTGATTGCGTATAGCGTAGGCAATAAGCAGATAAAAAAAAGCGCCATTGGGGAAATGGCGCGAGGACAGGAAACAGCCGTCAGTATAGCGGCGGCATAGACCAAAGTCTAATACGTTTTACATTGGTGCGAAAAAATCGCCTTCTGCACCACAAGCGAGCATGCGTGGCGCGACAAGAAGTAAGGCACATAGCGCAAGCCACTGATAACGAATGACATACTGGTTTCTGGCCGCGTTGATGCAGTAGGTGGGCAACGCTTATTGTATACAAGGTGCTCCTCATGTCCCCGTTCTTTGCTTCCTGGCGCGTGGCGCTTCCCACCTCGCTTGGCCTGGCATTCTCTTCCGCGCAGGCCCTGGGCGACACGCCAATCCGCTTTCAGCTCGACTGGCGCTTCGAGGGCCCCGCCGCGCCGTTCTTGATGGCCAAGGAGAAGGGCTACTTCGCCGACGAGGGGCTGGATGTCCAGATCGATTCCGGCAGCGGCTCCGCCGGGGCGATCAACCGGGTCGCTTCCGGCGCCTACGAGATGGGCTTTGGCGACCTGAACGCGGTGGTGGAGTTTCTGGCCGAGAACCCGGACGGCCCCGGTGTCAGCGGCGTCTACGTGCTCTACGACGG
>NZ_JAMZBD010000739.1:0-1068 GCF_024158685.1 Halomonas sp. 707D4
GCCACGCAGGCGATCGTCGCCGTCACCGGCATGCTGGAGCGAAGCCCCCCCATGGCGCTCACGTCCTTGGTGCCGGTCTCGTGGTCCAGGATGCCCGCCTGGTACGACATCCTCGCCATGGACCTGGGCCGCCGGGTCGATACCCTCCAGCTCAAGCGCTCCGCCGAGCGCATCCAGGCGCTGATCCAGGAGCAGATCGACCAGGGCATGGATAGCCGCCGGATCATCGTCGCCGGTTTCTCCCAGGGCGGAGCGGTGGCCTACCACACGGCACTCACCTTTCCCGCGCCGCTGGGCGGGCTTCTGGCGATGTCGACCTACCTTGCCACCGGCGAGAGCCTCGAGCCTGGCGATGCCAACCGGGGGCTCGCCATCGAGGTGCACCACGGCAGTTTCGACCCGGTGGTCCCGGAGAGCCTGGGCCGTGCCGGCGCCGATGCGCTGAAAGCGAAGGGCTACGGCGTCAACTACCGCCAGTACCCGATGGCCCACGCCCTCTGCCCGCAGCAGGTCAACGACATCGGCAAATGGCTGCAGGCGCGGCTCGCCTAGGCGAACGTCGACAAGTACCGAAAAGGCAGGCACAGTAGAGACTTCCAGCCCAAGCAAGGAATCAGCGAAGGCTTATGTTAGCGTCCATCGACCTCTGGGAAGGGGCCCTGGCCCTGCTTCTGGGCCTGGCGGCTCTGGTCTGTCTTTTCGATCGTCACCTGCTCCGGGCGGCCTGGGCCTTCGGGGTATTCGCGCTCTTGATGACCCTGGCCTGGGCCTGGCTCGGCGCACCCTGGCTTGCGGCGGCGGAGCTCGTTCTCGGCGTGCTGCTCACCGGCGCTAGCCTGTTCCATGCCCTCGGCGCCTTCGAAGGCCGCTTTTCACGCTTCTCCTTTCGCGCCCTGTCGCGCCTTGAGCGCGCGTACCCCATCGATACCTTTCGCGGTCCGATGAGCCATCGCCTGACGCGAGCGCTGCTCACGCTTGCCTGGTGCGTCATGGTGGGGGCGGTGATCCGTATCGTCATGCCCGCCATGACCTACGCGCCTTCCGAGCACCCCTTGATGCTGGTGGCGG
>NZ_JAMZBD010000740.1:0-1067 GCF_024158685.1 Halomonas sp. 707D4
GTACAGGGCACCTCCTGGGTGGTCGGGGTGACGGTGCCCGCCACGGCTTTCACCGCCGTGACCAACAGCCTTCTGCAGTCGCTGCTGATCGCCGGCGGGCTCTTGCTGCTGGCGCTTCTGGGCGTGGTCGCTTTTGCAGCGCGCCGCGCGCTGGCCCCGATCAAGCACACCGCTCGCGCCATGGCGGACATCGCCCAGGGCAAGGGCGACCTGACCCGCCGCCTGGAAGCGAAGAGCCAGGACGAGATCGGCGATCTCGCCAACGGCTTCAACGCCTTCGTCGAGCGCATGCAGAACACCCTGGTCGAGGTGCGCCAGAGCGCTCAGACGGTACTGATCGGCGCCGGCGACATCGCCGACGGTACCCATGAGCTCTCCTCGCGCACCGAGCAGTCGGCGGCCAACCTGCAGGAGACCTCGGCGTCGATGGAAGAGATCCACTCCACGGTATCCCACACCTCCCACGCGTCGGACCAGGCCAGCGGGCTCGCCTTCGAGGCCTCCAGCGCCTCCCAGCGCGGCAACGAGTCGATGACCCAGATGCAGGCCAAGATGCAGGCGATCACCGACTCCTCGAACAAGATCAGCGAGATCATCGGCATGATCGACTCGATTGCCTTCCAGACCAACATCCTGGCGCTCAATGCCTCCGTCGAGGCGGCGCGAGCCGGCGAACAGGGCCGCGGCTTCGCCGTGGTGGCAAGCGAGGTCCGCACGCTCGCCAGCCGCTCGGCCAGCGCCGCCCAGGAGATTCGCGCGCTGATCGACGTCTCCGTGGATCACACTCAGCAGGGCAACCAGATCGTCTCCACCGCCGCGCAGCAGATGGCGGAAATCCATCGCAGCATCACCCAGGTCACCGACGTCATCGGCGAGATCGCCGCCGGCGCCCGGGAGCAGACGGCGGGCATCGAGCAGGTCAACACGGCGATCGCGGAAATGGACACCATGACCCAGCAGAACGCCTCGATGGTAAGCCAAAGCGCGACGCTTGCCGCCGCCATGCGCGAGAACGCCGAGCGCCTGGACCAGCTGATGAGCGAATTCGTGCTGGGCAACGAAGGCGC
>NZ_JAMZBD010000741.1:0-1066 GCF_024158685.1 Halomonas sp. 707D4
CACCCCGAGGCGGTCGATCGCGTCCTGAAAGCCGAAACCGGCGTAGATCACGCCGATCGAGCCGACCAGGCTCGCCGGCGAGGCGACGATCACGTCGGCGGCGGAGGCGATGTAGTAGGCGCCGCTGGCGCCGATGTCCTCGATCACGGCGATGATCGGCTTGTCGCCCTGCTCACGCAGCCGCATGATCTCGGCATACACCCGCTGGGACTGCACGGGACTGCCGCCGGGGCTATCGATATGCAGTACGACCGCCGCCGCACTCTCCGTTTCCCAGGCGCGATTGAGCCCCTTGATGATGCGCTCGGCGTTGGCCGGGGCGTCGCTTGCGATCACACCCTGCACCTCCACCAGCGCCAGGTGCTCCTGGGCCGGCGCGGCGCTGCTGGGCTCGGCGAAGTAGACGCGGTGCACCAGCAGCGAAACCAGCGCCACCACCACGCTCAGAAACAGCAGGCGAAAGAAGAGCTTCCACCGCCGGGCCCGGCGCTGCTCGGTGAGCACGCCCCCGATCCAGCGGTCCATCATCTCGATCTGCGCCAGGCGCTGGCGCTCTCTGAGCGTCTCGTCGCTATCGCCCGGCGCGCCAGCCATGGCCTCGCGCTTCGAGCGCGGTGCCACTTCGGGCCCCTGCGTCCAACGATCCGGTTCGTCACCGCGTGCCGGGTCATCCAGCCGGCGCCGCGGCGAGTGGTCGTTGTGTCCATCATCATGGTTCATGGTGTCATTTCCCTTGCACGGTGGTGAGCCTGACCCGAGCGATCACTCGCCTTCCAGCCAGTCGAACAGGTCCGCGACGCTGTGCGCCACCCAGCGCGGCTCGCTGGCGGACAGGCGCGCCGGGGTATGCACGCCGTAGGTCACCCCGACCCGCGCCATGCCGATGGCGCGCGCCATCTCGAGATCGTACTCGGTGTCGCCCACCATCACGGCGCGGCCGACGTCGACGCCGAGCTCGTCGAGTAGCTCCTCGAGCATCTGTGGATGCGGTTTCGAGCGCGTCTCGTCGGCGGTCCGGCTGGCATCGAAGAGTGCGCCGCTGCCGGTCTCGCGAAAGATGCGATCG
>NZ_JAMZBD010000742.1:0-1065 GCF_024158685.1 Halomonas sp. 707D4
CCTGGAAGTCGTCGAGCGACAGCGCGAGCCGCTGCTGGTCGAGGCGCTCGTGCTGGCCAAGAAGCCCCTCCACGGTGAAGGCGAGCTCGACACTCTGGGCGCGGGTCTCGAGCCGCCCGGCGGTGTTGAGCATGGCGATCGCTTCGGGCAGAAAGTGCAGAGCGTCCTCGTGGCCCGCCTGGCGGGCGTGGGCGGTGAGCCAGTGGGAAGTGATCGTCCAGCGCGCGCCGGGCTGGCCTTGCACCACCGCCAGCGCCTCCTCGAAGTGGCCGTAGTGGCCCTGGCGCTGCATGGTGGTGGTGAAGCTCTCCACCAGGGCGTCGGCGTAGCGGGTCACCGGGAAGGCGTCGCCCTCCTCGGCGAGCCGGCGCACCAGAAACTCCGCGGCGCTGGCCTGCTGGCCCGCTGTCCCGGGCAGCTTATGGCCCTGGACGAACGCCTCGAGCGCCGGGGCGATCTCCTCGATCAGCGCCGTCAGCAGGTCCTCGCTCTGCATGATGCGCGAAAGGATCCCCGCCGAGAGGCAGCGGGCGCGCAGGTTGCGGGCCGCCTCGTCGTCCTGCTTGAGGTTCGCCCAGAACAGCATGGCCAGCGCCCGGGGCAGCGGGCCGAACCCCAGAAGCCCCGCGCTCTGGCGCGCCGGCCACAGGGTGCGCACGATCAGCGCGGCGTCGTGGTCGTGGATGCCCTTCTCGTAGCCCTCGCGGTAGCGGGGCGAGGCGAAGGTGGCGATCTGGCGCTGAAGCGCATCGACATCCTCGACGTTGACCGGTGCCGCCTCCGGCCGGGTCAACGTCTCCATGAAGCGGTAGGCCAGGTACTCGGCGCGATAGACGCGCCGGCTCTCCGACGGCAGCGACATGCTCCAGTAGTCGGAGAGCGCGGTCAGGCGCTCGTCGATGAGCGGCTCGAAATACTGGGTGCCGGTGAGATGCAGCATGAGCCGCTCGTCACGCGGCACCAGGGTCAGGTCCAGGTGCTGCTGGTTGACGCTGAAGCGGTGGCGCGGGCCCAGGCGGATGACGTTGCCGCCGGACTCGAAAATGTCCGCTCGGTCGCGCACGC
>NZ_JAMZBD010000743.1:0-1062 GCF_024158685.1 Halomonas sp. 707D4
CTCCTTCCCCGGGGGCGGCGCGGTCGCCGCCCCGCGCCTGATCAGTTCTGCACCAGCTTGCACTGGCTTTCGGAGAGCGGGCGGTAGGCCTGTTCCGCGGGAATGGTGCTGAGGATCTCGTAAAGGTCCCACTCGCCGGTGGACTCCTCCGGCGTCTTCACCTGGGCCAGGTACATGTCGTGCACCATGCGGCCATCTTCGCGAATGCGCCCGTTGCGGGCGAAGAAGTCGTTGATCGGCTGTGACGCCATCTGCGCGCGCACCGCCTCTGCGTCATCGGTACCGGCGGCCTGCACTGCTTCCAGGTAGTGCATGGTGCTCGAGTAGATGCCCGCCTGCACCATGGTCGGCATGCTGCCCACTTCGTCGAAGTAGCGCTGGGCCCACTCGCGGGCCTGGTCGTCCATGTCCCAGTACCAGCCGGTGGTGAGCAGCAGGTTCTGGGTGGCCTCGAGCCCCAGTGCGTGCACGTCGTTCAGAAAGATCAAAAGCCCCGCCAGCTGCTGGCCGGACTGGGTGAGGCCGAACTGGCTGGCGGTGGTGATGGCGTTGACCGTGTCCGCACCGGCGTTGGCCAGCCCCACAATCTTCGCCCCGGAGCCCTGGGCCTGAAGAATGTAGGAGGAGAAGTCGCTGGTCGGGAACGGGTGGCGCACGCTACCGACGATTTCGCCGCCGCTCTCCTCGACCACGCGGGTCACGTCGGCTTCCAGCGCATGGCCGAAGGCGTAGTCCGCGGTGAGCAGAAACCAGCTGTCGCCGCCCTGCTCGACCACCGCCCGGGCGGTGCCGTTGGCCAGCGGATAGGTGTCGTAGACCCAGTGGATGTGGTTGGGCGTGCAGTGCTCGTTGGTCACGCTTGAGGCCGCCGACCCGGAGACGATGCCCAGCCGGTCGTTCTCCTCGAGCACCTTGGTCACGGCGATGGTGACCGACGAGGCGACCAGCCCCGCGACCATGTCGACGTTACGCTGATCGATCCACTCGCGCACGGTGTTGGCGCCGACGTCGGCGCTGTTGCGATCGTCGGCACTGAACAGCACGATCGGCGCGCCGTCGACG
>NZ_JAMZBD010000744.1:0-1060 GCF_024158685.1 Halomonas sp. 707D4
CGCTGGTGCTGCTGGTGGGCAACGAGGCGCTGATCGTCGTGCTCGCCGGCGCCATCGCCATCAGCGCGATGCTGCTGCCCGGCGTGTCGGGCAGCTTCCTGCTGCTCACCATGGGGCTCTACGGCACCATCATGGGGGCTATCAAAAGCCTCGACATCGGTATTATCATGCTGTTCGGGATCGGCTGCCTGATCGGCCTGATGCTCTTTTCACGGCTTCTCTGGTGGCTCTTGAAGCGCCACCACGACAGTACCATGGCGCTGCTGCTAGGGTTCATCGTCGGCTCCTTGCCGATGCTCTGGCCCTGGCGCGAACTCACACGTTACCAGATGGGTCCCGAGGGCCAGGTGATTCCGCTGGCCCACCGCTATCTGCTGCCGGACGACTACGCCCGACTGACCGGTGACTCCGCCCAGATCCTGGCGGTGGTGTCACTTATGGTCGTCGGCGCTCTGCTGGTAGTATTGCTCAATCGGCGTGCAGCTCGTCAGGCCACGCAGTTCGATACGTAGCGGCGTTTAAAGGAGTAAGGTTTGCATGCGTAAGGTTTTCACACTGTCTCTGGTCGCACTGGCCATCAGCGGCTGCGCCAACCAGCAGCCACACACGCCTCAGGTAAGGGATTTGAGCGAGGCCAAGCGCGCGGTGGAGAGCTCTGCGCAGTACACCGTCAAGCCCGGCGACACCCTTTACGGCATCGCCTGGCAGCACGATCTGGACTACCGGGAACTGGCGGCGTTCAACAATATCGGTGCCCCCTACCAGATCCACCCCGGCCAGACCATCGCGCTGCGTCAGGGCGCCGGCGGTGCCCCGGCGGGCGGGGCCGGCCAGAATGCACAGAATCCGCCTTCCCAGCGCCCGAGCGGCGCGGTGGCCACCGGGCTGAATCCTCAGGCGGTGGCGGTGGCCAGCAGCCAGGGCGCCCAGGCGAGCCCGCAAGGCGAGCAGCAGATGGACTGGCTGCTTCCCGACGAGAGCGCCATCGAGCGCAACCAGCGCATCACGACCGAGCGCGCCCAGAGCGACGGCGCGCCGTCGCTCTGGGCGCGCTCGGTCG
>NZ_JAMZBD010000745.1:0-1059 GCF_024158685.1 Halomonas sp. 707D4
ACCGAAGGTTTTCACCTTCTTCACCGCTGGCGACGCTGGGCGTCCCCGGCAGCGGATGCGTACTTTACGGATTCGCCGCCGGGAGTGCAAGGGCTTTTTCGAACTCTTTTCGACACTCGGCGAAAGACTCATCATACTTCGAAATCGATATTCGCGAGAGTTGAGCGCGAAGGACAAACTCCCTACCATCGATCACTTCCACCGCGCAGGTACACCATGATCGACTCGCCACGTTTTCGCCGAGGTTCGCCGAATGCGCCTTGAGCGCCACGCTGCCTCCACAGAACGCCTTTCGCCTTCTCCCGCGAAATCTCGCTGCTGGCGGCTGGCGTGGCTGGCACTGCTCGCGCTCGGACTTCTGGCCAGCATGTGGCAGGCCGCCGAGATCGCGCGCGAACGCGCACTTGCAGAGCTCAAGGAGGACGCCGAGAACGAGCTGCGCCTGTCGGCGGCGAACCTTAACGGCTACCTGCTGCGCTTCGACTATCTGCCTCAGATGCTGGCCACGCGCGAAGGGGTGCGCCGCTTTCTCTCCTCGCCGCAGAGCCAGGATCCGATGGCGCTCAATCTGCTGCTGGATCGCTTTCGCTTCACCTCCGGCGTGTCCGACGTCTACCTGCTGGACAAGGAGGGCACCACGATCGCCGCCAGCAACTGGCATCGGCCCAACACCTTCATCGGCCACAACTACGCCTTTCGAAGCTACTACACCCAGGCGATCAGCGGCCGCCAGGGGCGCTTCTACGGGTTGGGGACTCAATCGCTGGAGCGCGGCTACTTCTTCTCTGCCCCGGTATGGCTCGACGATACCTCCCCGGACGCCACGCCCGATGGCGTGATGGTGGTCAAGGTGCTGCTGGACGAGGTCGAGCAGAGCTGGGCCGAACAGGATGCCGAGCTCTTCGTCACCGACCGCGATGCCATCATCTTCATGGCCAGTCGCCCCGAGCTTCGCATGAGCGCACTGAACGCCTTGAGCGCCACCGAGCGTGAAGCGCTGCGCCGCACTCAGCGCTACGCCATGGAGCCGCTGGCGTACTCCGGTATCGTCGTCGAGGC
>NZ_JAMZBD010000746.1:0-1057 GCF_024158685.1 Halomonas sp. 707D4
ATCGCCGTGCGGCCCATGTCGATCAGCGGCTCGATGGAGATCAGAAGCCCGGCCAGCGCAATGGGAAGATCGAGCGTGGAGAGCACGATGATCGCGGCAAACGTCGCCCCGCCGCCCACGCCTGCGATGCCAAACGATGCCAGCGTCACCACCAGCACCAGGGTCGCCAGAAACTCCAAGGAGAGCGGATCGATGCCCACGGTGGGCGCGATCATCATGGCGAGCATCGCCGGGTAGAGCCCCGCGCAGCCGTTCTGGCCGATGGTGGCGCCGAAGGACGCGGCGAAGTTGGCGATCGCCGGCGGCACGCCGATGCGATCCACCTGGGCTTCGATGTTGAGCGGGATGGTCGCCGCGCTCGAGCGCGAGGTGAACGCGAACGTCAGTACCGGCCACACCTTCTTGAAGTAGCGCAGCGGATTGACGCCGGCGCCGGAGAGGAACAGCGCGTGCATCACCAGAATCAGCGCAAGGCCGATATACGAGGCGACCACGAAACCCAGAAGCCCCAGGATGTCGTCGAGGTTCGAGGTGGCCACCACCTTCGCCATCAGCGCCAAAACACCGTAGGGCGTCAGACGAATCACCATGCGCACCAGGCGCATGATCCACTTCTGCACCACGTCGATGCCGTCGATCAGCTTGCCGCCGAGGGCGGGGTTCTCGCGCTTGATGCCCAGCGCCGCCATGCCCAGAAAGGCCGCGAAGATCACCACGCTGATGATCGAGGTGGGGCGGGCGCCGGCCAGGTCCTGGAAGGGGTTGCTGGGAATGAACGACAGCAGCAGCTGCGGCACGGTCAGATCCGCCACCTGGGCGCTGCGCTCGATGATGTCCTGGCCGCGCTCGAGCTCGCGCGCGCCCTGGACGAGCCCCTCGGCGGAAAGCCCGAACAGCTGGGTCATACCGATGCCGATGATCGCCGAGATCGCCGTGGTGATCATCAGAAGCCCCAGCACGCCGACGCTGATCTTGCCCAGGGCGCTGGCATCATGCAGTCGGGTGACCGCCGAGAGGATCGTCACCAGCACCAGCGGCATGATGATCATCTTCAAGA
>NZ_JAMZBD010000747.1:0-1056 GCF_024158685.1 Halomonas sp. 707D4
CGACGATGCGGCGATGGCCGCCAGCGCCTTGACCCAGGCGGCGGTGGCGCTTTCTTCGCCCGGCGGCAGCGGCTGGCCGAAGTGAGCCTCGTAGGCGGCGGCCATCGCCGCATCGTCGTGCTGGGCCATCTGGTTGAACCAGTCGACGTAGGAGGGCTTGCCGAGCGGGTCCTGCAGGGTGACGCGGCGCGCCCACTCGGGCTCGGTCAGCGCCCAGACGTTGTCGACCGGGCAGGTATCGTGCAGCGCGGTGTTGTAGGCCCACACGTTGGGCGCCATCACCACGGCCAGCGGGTCGCGGTAGCGCTCGTCGACGTGATCGGCGAACTCGTCGGGAAACCAGCTCGTGGCGAAGCCGGTCTCGAGCAGCTGGGCCACCACCGCCGGCGCGTCGGCGAGGATCGCCACGTCGGTCTGGACGTTGCCGGCCTGGGCTTCGCGAATCAGCCGCTCCAGGGTGTGGGGCGCCTTCGACTTCACGCCTTCGGCCTGGAGCCCGTACCGGGCGGCGAAGCGGGCGGCCTGCTCGACGATCTTGCCCGTCGAGTCGTAGATCGAAAGCGGCGGCTCCTGGCGTGCGGCGTCGAGCAGGGCCTCCTCGGAGTCGGTGGGCTGGGCCAGGGCGAGCGACGTCGAGGCAAGGCCCAGGGCCGCGGCGAGCGTGGTCAAGTAGCGCATGGAAAACTCCTTCAAACGGCCTGCATGTAGGCGATGGACGAGCAGCGGTGAAGTGTCGGGCGGGCGCCGCTTTCCAGGCGGTTCCCGTCCAGATCGAAACGGTGCAGGTACTGCAGGTCGATACGACAGCCGACGGCGTCGCCGGCGCGGACCTGCGGGCGGTGCTGCGTCGAGAGCTGGAGCGCGTGGTCGTCGACGAGAAGCTCCAGTACCCAGCTGCCGCCGGTGGGCATCACGCTCTGTACCCGGGCCGCCACGGTGCCGGGGGCATCGACCGGTGCCAGCTGAAGGTCCTCGGGGCGAAGGGCCAGGGTATGCGCGACGGCGTCTCGATCGAGCCTGCGACCCAGACGCGAACTCGTCGCGATCTGGTTGATC
>NZ_JAMZBD010000748.1:0-1051 GCF_024158685.1 Halomonas sp. 707D4
GGGGCGTCGTCGACCTTCATGATGCCGCCTCGGCGCCAAGTGCCCCCTTGTCACGCAGCACCGCCTCGAGGGCGATGGTCATCATGTCGTTGAAGGTGCTCTGGCGATCGGCGCTGGAGAGCGAGTCGCCCTTGAGGATATGGTCCGACACGGTGCAGATCGTCAGCGCCCGGGCGCCGAACTCGGCGGCCACGCCGTAGAGGCCGGCGGCTTCCATCTCGACGCCGACGATGTTGTAGCGCTTCATCAGCTCGGCCATCTGCTCTTGCGGGTTGTAGAACAGATCCGCCGAGAAGATGTTGCCCACCTTGACCGGCACGTTCTGCGCCTTGGCGGCGGCCACGGCGTGGCTCGCCCACTCGAAGTCGGCGATGGCGGCCAGGTCGTGATCGTTGAAGCGCATGCGGTTGACCTTGGAGTCGGTGCTGGCGCCGAGACCGATCACCACGTCGCGCACGTTGACGTCGTCACGCACCGCGCCACAGGAGCCGACGCGAATGATCGACTTGACGCCGAACTCGGTGATCAGCTCCTTGGCGTAGATCGACACCGACGGAATCCCCATGCCGTGGCCCATCACCGAGACCTCGACGCCCTGGTAGGTACCGGTGAAGCCGAGCATGCCGCGCACGTCGTTGACCTGACGCACGTTCTCGAGATAGGTCTCGGCGATGTACTTCGCCCGCAGCGGGTCGCCGGGCATGAGCACGGTATCGGCGAAATCGCCTCTTTCAGCGTTGATGTGCGGCGTTGCCATGCAAGTTCCTCGATTATCCAGTCAGTGGGTCAGGCCACGCGGGGCAGAAAGCTTTCGCCGTCGTCCATTTCGCGCAGCACGAAGAAATCCGCCAGGGTCTGGCCGATGTCGGCGAAGGTATCGCGCTTGCCGATCGGCCCCGGCGTGAAGGTGCCGCCGCGCACCAGGATCGGCACGTACTCGCGGGTGTGCTCGGTGCCTTCCCAGCTCGGATCGCAGCCGTGGTCTGCGGTCAGGATCAACAGATCCTCGTCATCGAGGGCCTCGAGAAGCTGCGGCAGGCGGGTGTCGAAG
>NZ_JAMZBD010000749.1:0-1049 GCF_024158685.1 Halomonas sp. 707D4
TTCTTGCACGCTTCTACCGCTTCTTCCGGTGTGTCCACGGCAAAGCCCTTGGACACCGGCAGACCATAATCGGCAAACAGCTGCTTGCCTTGATACTCGTGAAGGTTCATCGATTCATGCCATTGGTTGCATGTGACTCGAACGACACTGAGTGCGTGGCACTCGGCGTCCCCGTGCGATCGGCGCGGCCATCATGTGGACCGCGCCGAAAGTGGTGCGCCACCGCGAGGTGGCGCCTGGTTGTTGCTTGAATTACTTGCGCTTCTTGCGGTTGGCCATGTGGATGGCGTGGCCTTCCACGGCGAGCGCCGCTTCGTGGACCGCCTCGGACATGGTCGGGTGCGCGTAGCAGGTCAGGGCCAGGTCTTCGGCGCTGGAGCCGAATTCCATGGCGATCACGCCCTGGGCGATCAGCTCGCCGGCGTGCTGGCCGACGATGTGAACGCCGAGGATACGATCGGTCTCGGCATCGGCGATGATCTTGGCGCTGCCTTCAGTGGCGTTGTTGGCCATCGCGCGGCCGCTCGCCGCGAACGGGAAGGTGCCGGTCTTGACCTCGATGCCCTTCGCCTTGGCGTCCTGCTCGGTCATGCCGACCCAGGCCACTTCCGGCGCGGTGTAGATGACACACGGAATGGCGTCGTAGTTCATCTCGGCCTTGTGACCGGCGATGATGTCCGCAACCATGATGCCCTCTTCCGAGGCCTTGTGCGCCAGCATCTGGCCGCGCACGCAGTCGCCGATGGCGTAGATGCCGGGCACGTTGGTGCGGCACTGGTCGTCGACGAAGATGAAGCCACGCTCATCGAGCTCGATGCTCACGCCGTCACTGATCACGCCCTTGGTGTAGGGACGACGGCCAACGCAGACGATCAGCTTGTCGAAGGTGATCTCCTGCTCGCCGTCACCGTCGGTGTACTTGACGACGACTTCGTTGTCCTTGACCTCGGAGCCGGTGACGCGAGCGCCCAGGCGAATGTCCAGGCCCTGCTTCTTGAGCAGTTTCTGGGTTTCCTTGGCGACGGTGGTGTCGACCATCGGCAGGAAGC
>NZ_JAMZBD010000750.1:0-1048 GCF_024158685.1 Halomonas sp. 707D4
CCCCAGGTGAACGCAGACCGGCACGCCGCGACGCGTCAGCTCGCGCACGCCCTCGGCCATCCACGCCTCGCCTTCGACCTTGACCATCTCGGCACCGGCGCGCATCAGGCGGGCAGCGTCCGTCAACAGGCCCTGGGTCGTGACGTTGCTCATGAAGGGCAAGTCGACCATCAAGAGGCTCGCCCCCTTGCCCTGGGCGGCGCAGCGGGTGTGGTAGACGATGTCGTCGACGGTGACCGGTAGCGTACTGGTGTGGCCCTGCAGCACCATGCCGAGCGAGTCGCCGACCAGCAGCACTTCGATGCCGGCGCGGTTGGCCACGGCGGCGAAGGAGGCATCGTAGGCGGTCAGGCAGGAGAACGGCTCGCGGGCACCTTTCAGGGCGTTGAGCGTGTTGAGCGTGACGGGTTTCATGGCGGGCTCTCTCTCGAATTGTTATCGCCGGTGGAGTCACTGCACCGGCGTGGAGTAGAGCGCTGATTGTTACCCAGGCGCGCGGGCAAAGTCGAGGCTAGCCCGGGCCATCCTCGACCAGGCGCTGAAGGCCCTGATCGTCGAGTCGTTCGATCCAGTGGCTCAGGGGCTCGCCTTCGACGCGAAGCGAGAGAGTGAGCTCCGCCAGCGGGACCAGCACGAACGCGCGATCGCAAAGGTGCGGGTGCGGCACGCGCAGGCGCGGGCGATCGATGCGCTGGTCATCGAACAGCAGCAGGTCGAGATCGAGGGTGCGCGGGCCCCAGTGGCGCAGGCGCCGGCGGCGGTGGCGCTGCTCGAGGGCCTGGAGCTGGTCGAGCAGCGCCAGCGGTGAAAGCGCCGTGTCGATTGCGGCCACCGCGTTGACAAAGTCCGGCTGATCCTGAGGACCGACCGGGCGGCTGGCGTAGAGTGACGATGCGCCGTGAAGGGTGGTGAGCGGAAGCTTTCCGAGCTCGACCAGCGCCTGGCGCACCTGAGCCAGCGGTTCGTCGAGGTTGCTGCCCAGGCCGATGTAGGCGCGGGCGCGGGTCAGGGAGCTCACTGATCGAACTTGCGCGGCGGCTTGCGGCGC
>NZ_JAMZBD010000751.1:0-1043 GCF_024158685.1 Halomonas sp. 707D4
GCGTTCTTTTCTGGACCACCGCAGAGCCGCTCTATCACTTCATGAGCCCACCCGCCTCGAGCGGGCTCGACGCCGGGTCGAGCGATGCGATGATCTTCTCGATGTCAACCATGTTCCTGCACTGGAGCTTCACCCCCTACGCGATCTACGCGGTGCCCGCGCTGATCTTCGCCCTGGCCTTCTACAACCTGCGCCTGCGCTTTTCGATCTCGAGCATGCTCGAACCGCTGTTCGGCCCGCGCATCAAGCGCTTCTCCGGTCTGATCGATGCGGTATCGCTCTATGCGCTGGTCGCCGGCATGGCCTCTTCGCTGGGCACCGGGGCACTGACGCTCACCGGCGGAATGAACCAGTATCTCGGCGGCGAGACCACGCCGCTGCGCCTGGGGATCGTCGTCGCCATCATCGTCACCACCTTCGTGCTTTCCGCCGCCAGCGGGCTGCAGAAAGGCATCGCGCGCCTCTCCGCGCTCAATGCCGCCTTACTGTTGGCGCTGGGCCTGTTCGCCTTCGTGGTCGGGCCGACCATCTTCAGCCTGGCACTGGGCGTCGAATCCTTCGGGGTATTCGTCGACAACTTCTTTTCCAAGAGCCTGTTCACCGGCACGGCGGGGGAAGACGAGTGGCCCCAATGGTGGTCGATCTTCTACTGGGCGGTCTGGTTCGCCTGGGCACCGGTGGCCGCGCTCTTTCTGGGCAAGATCTCGCGGGGCTATACCGTACGCCAGTTCCTGCGCGTCAACCTGCTCTACCCGGCCCTGTTCGCCAGCGTCTGGATCGTGATCTTCTCCGGTACCGCGCTCCATTTCCAGACGCACACCGAGGTGGATCTCTACGCCGTGCTGAGCGACCAGGGCGTCGAGAACGTGCTGTACACCCTCTTCGGGCAGTTGCCGCTATCGACGCTGCTGATCCCGGTACTGCTGTTCATCGCCTTCATCTCCTACGTCACCGCCGCCGATTCCCAGACCGATGCCATCGGCAACCTGTGCACGCGCGGTCTGACCGCGGAATCGGACCTCAACGCCGGCGTGGTCATGAAG
>NZ_JAMZBD010000752.1:0-1039 GCF_024158685.1 Halomonas sp. 707D4
GCCCTGCTGGCGGGTGATGCCGGCGCGAGCGAGCCACAGCGCCTCGGCTTCGGTCTCGATGCCTTCGGCGATCAGGCTGATGCCGAGCTCGCGGCCCAGGGTGACCACCGCCTTCAAGAGCGCCTGGCGACGCGGGTCGCGGTCGCAGTTCATGACGATCTCGCGGTCGATCTTGAGCTTGTCCGGGGCGAGGTCGGTGAGCAGGTCCAGGTTGGCGTAGCCGTTGCCGAAGTCGTCCAGCGCGGTCTTGAAGCCCATGCTCTTGTAGGCGTCGATGATGTCGGTCAAGTGCTGGCGATCGCTGACCCGCTCGGTTTCGGTGATCTCGAACACCAGGCGGTTGATGGGCCAGCCTACGCGCCGGGACACCTCGAGTGTCGCCTGGATACAGGCGTGAGGCTCGTAGACCGCGTTGGGCAGGAAGTTGATCGACAGATCGGTCTGCATGTCCAGAGCGCTGGCCATCTCGATCGCCTTCACCCGGCAGGCCTGGTCGAAGCGGTACAGAAGCCCCTCGGTCACCTGGGAGAGGATGCTCCAGGCCGACTCGCCGTTGACCCCGCGCACCAGCGCCTCATACGTGGTGATCCTGGCGTGCGCCAAGTCCACGATGGGCTGGAATGCCATGGTGAACTCGAACGGCAACTCGCCTTCGCAGCGATTGCAGTGCCCCTCTACCCGAGCGCAATTGCTCATGGAAACTCCTGGTTGTTCAAGCCCGTGATGCTGATGTTCATGGCGCATCTGGCGTGCGCCTGTCGGCTAGTCCTTTATGACTAGTCGGCTCAGTCTAGTCGCCCATTGCAGGCGCGTACATGCCACGCGTTATCCAGGCTCGAGGCTTTTAACAAATGTTCTCGTGCCGGTGATGAAAAAAACGCCCTGAAACGGGCGCAAGGGGAAGGTATGCAAAGCCAGGCTAGATGATGCCCGCCTCGCGCAGCGCCTGGCGCTGCTCAAGCGTGATGCCGATCTCCTCGAGTACGCCGTCGGTGTGCTCGCCGAGCAGCGGCGGGGCGGTGTCGGCGGTGACCTGGCG
>NZ_JAMZBD010000753.1:0-1037 GCF_024158685.1 Halomonas sp. 707D4
CCATGGTGCTGCTGCGCGCCTTGAGAATGTCCTCGAGCCAGCGGATGGTGTTGATGTCCAGGTGGTTGGTCGGCTCGTCGAGCAGCAGCACGTCCGGGTCGGAGAACAGCGCCTGGGCGAGCAGCACGCGCAGTTTCCAGCCCGGCGCCACTTCACTCATGGGGCCGAAATGCTGCTCGAGCGGAATGCCCAGGCCCAGCAGCAGCTCGCCGGCGCGGGCCTCGGCGGTGTAGCCGTCGAGCTCGGCGAAGCGCACCTCGAGATCCGCCACGGCCATGCCGTCCTCTTCGCTCATCTCGGGCAAGGCGTAGATGCGCTCGCGCTCCGCCGCCACCTGCCACAGCTCGACGTTGCCCATGATGACGGTGTCGATCACCCGCTCGTTCTCGAAGGCGAACTGATCCTGGCGCAGCTTGCCAAGGCGAGTGCTGCTGTCGAGCATCACCTGGCCCGACGAGGGCTCGAGCTCGCCGCCGAGAATCTTCATGAAGGTGGACTTGCCGCAGCCGTTGGCGCCGATCAGTCCGTAGCGGTTGCCGTTGTTGAATTTGACCGAGACGTTCTCGAACAGGGGCTTGGCCCCGAACTGCATGGTGATGTTGGCGGTGGCGATCAAGAGGGAGCCCCTGGTTGGCATAGGTGCGAAGATGAGCGCGCAAGCGCGCAAAGGCTCGCGATTCTACGCGCTCTTGGGCCGTCTGGCACCTGCCGCCGTGCTCAATCCGCCGCACTCGGTAAAAGCGTCAGCAGAACCCGCCCATGATCAACCACTTGCCGAAACCGCGTGGCGAGGATATCGACGATGCCGTCGTGCTCGCCGACCAGCCGCGTGGTGATGACGCGAAGGCGCGGGTGGCGCGTTCGGGCCTCGCGGCAGATCTCGGCGATGTCGCCGCCGTCGCCGGCGTGGCGGCCCGGTGAGAGAAACAGCAGCGCCACCACCACGGTGGCATCGCGAAACTCGACGCTCTCCAGCAGGTTCTCCAGAAGCGGCTCGTTGAAGCGGTAGGCGTCGCCCTCGCGGCGCTCCATGGAGG
>NZ_JAMZBD010000754.1:0-1032 GCF_024158685.1 Halomonas sp. 707D4
GCGCAGAGACGGTGGCCGGCGGATCGTCGCGAAACGGGTTGGGGAGCAGGTCGGGAAAGGCCAGCAGCAGCAGTGCCGCCACCAGGATTCCGGTAACGATTGGCCATATATAAGGCAGCACGAAACGGTGCATGCAGGGTATCCTCAGCCGTAGGCAGTCACAGAGGTGGCCGGGTTCGCGATAACGCGGCGCGAGCTTTACACTAGGCGCCATGGTAACACTTTTTCGATAAGTTCCTCAGCCGTCAAACCGTTACAAGGAGGACGCGTGATCCATCGCGACCAGCTCGTAAAGGCGTGCGACCACCAGCTTCGCTCTGCCCGCTTCAAGGACTACACCATCAACGGCCTGCAGGTGCAGGGGCGGGACAGCGTCTCGCGCGTGATGACCGGGGTGACCGCCAATCAGGCGCTGCTCGACGAGGCCGTGGCCTGGCAGGCGGACCTGGTGCTGGTGCACCACGGCTATTTCTGGAAGAACGAGCCGGTGGCGATCACCGGCATGAAGCACCGGCGCATCAAGACGCTGATGGATCACGACATCAACCTGCTGGCCTACCATCTGCCGCTGGACGCCCACGCCGAGCTCGGCAACAACGCCGAACTCGCCAGGCGCCTGGGCTGGAAGGTGGAGGGGTGCCTGGACGGCGAGCTGGGCGAAGGGCTCTTGTGGTCCGGAAGGCTTGCCCAGACGCAGTCTCTCGAGGCGTTGGCCGAGCAGGTGGGCGTGGCGCTCGAGCGCACGCCTACGGTGATCGAGGCGCCGGGCATTTCGCACGTCGAGCGCATCGCCTGGTGTACCGGTGGGGCGCAGGACATGATCACCCAGGCTTTCGAGGCCGGCGCTGAGGTGTTCGTCTCTGGCGAGATTTCCGAGCGCACCACGCACCTGGCGCGCGAGATGGGTATCCACTACATCGCTGCCGGGCATCACGCCACCGAGCGCTACGGGGTGCAGGCGCTGGGCGAGTGGCTTGCCGACGAGTACGGCGTTGCCCATCGCTTCGTGGATATCGACAACCCGGCTTGAGC
>NZ_JAMZBD010000755.1:0-1029 GCF_024158685.1 Halomonas sp. 707D4
GCCCAAGTGGATCGTGCCGGTGATGGCCGGGCTTGGCATGCTGAGCTACCAGATCCACGTGGAGTACAGCTGGTTCGATCACAAGAGGGCCCAGCTGCCCGCCTCCGCCGAGGTCGTCGATACCGCCACGGGCACCGAGGTCTGGCGACCCTGGACCTTCGTCTTCCCGATGACCACGCGCTTCACGGTGCTCGACCGCGACAGCCTCTCCCGCGAGGGCAGCGTCGCCGAGTTCATGCTCTACCACTTCGAGCGCCACCACACCGACCTGGTGATTCCCAAGGCCTACGCGCTCAACTGCCAGACCCGCGAGCTGGTACCGATGGACGCCGACAGCCGCGAACCGGATCTCGCCGGCATCCGCACCCTGCGAGACGCCTCCGAGCTTTTGCACGGCGCCTGCGAAAGCACCTGAGCCACCCTGACGCCCGGGCTTGATTGACTTAAACTGGGCCACTTCAAGGGGCGGGCCCTCACGGGCTCACGGCAGGAGACAGGCATGTTCCACGGCGGGCTTCTCGTTGCGGTTTCGTTACTCTACATCGCGGTGCTGTTCGGCATTGCCTGGTTCGGCGATCGCCGCGCGCGCACCCGGGGCGCCAGCCGCCGCCGGCCACTGATCTACAGCCTGGCGCTGGCGATCTACTGCACCTCCTGGACGTTCTACGGCGCGGTGGGCCAGGCAGCCACCGCGGGGTGGTCGTTCGCCAGTATCTTCGTCGGCCCGGTGCTGACCTTCCTGCTGTTCTGGCCGGTACTGGCCAAGATGATCCGCGTGGCCAAGCACCAGAACGTCACCTCGATCGCCGACTTCATCGCCTCGCGCTACGGCAAGACCCAGTCGCTGGCCGCCTTCGCGAGCCTCGTGGCGCTGATCGGCACCCTGCCTTACATCGCCCTGCAGCTGAAGGCGGTCTCGACCACCTTCAGCGTGCTGACCGAGAACGACGCCGGGGGCGGGGCGCTGTTCAACGACACGGCCTTCTACGTGGCGATCGTCATGGCGGTGTTCGCGATCTTGTTCGGCAC
>NZ_JAMZBD010000756.1:0-1026 GCF_024158685.1 Halomonas sp. 707D4
GTCTCACCGCGCTTCTGGCGCTGATCACGGCCCTGGCCATGCTGGCCGCGCCCTGGCTGATCTGGCTGTTCGCCCCGGGTTTCGGGCGCGACCCGGAGAAGCTCGCGCTGACCGCGGACATGCTGCGCCTGACCTTCCCGTATCTGCTCTTGATCTCGCTGACCGCGTTCTCCGGCGCCGTGCTCAATACCTGGAACCGCTTCGCCGTTCCCGCCTTCACGCCGGTGTTCTTGAACCTGTCGCTGATCGGCGCGGCGCTCTTTCTGATGCCGCTGATGGAGGAGCCCGCCATGGCGCTGGCCTGGGGGGTGCTGATCGCCGGCATCGCCCAGCTCGCTTTCCAGGTGCCGTTTCTCTATCGCCTCGGGCTTCTGCCCACGCCCTGGCCCAACTTCGCCCACGACGGCGTCAAGCGCATTCTCAAACTGATGGCGCCGGCGCTGTTCGGGGTCTCGGTGTCCCAGATCAACCTGCTGCTCGATACGGTGCTGGCTTCGCTGCTGGCGGCGGGCAGCGTCTCCTGGCTCTACTACTCGGACCGCCTGGTGGAGCTGCCGCTCGGGGTGTTCGGCGTGGCGATCGGCACGGTGATCTTGCCGGCCCTCTCCAAGCGCCACGCCGAGCGCTCCAGCGAGCACTTCGCGCGAATGCTCGACTGGGGTATTCGCATGGTGCTGCTGCTCGGTGTGCCCGCCGCCCTGGCGCTGGTGGTACTGGCCGAGCCGCTGCTGATCACGCTGTTCCACTACGGCGCGATGACCGACAGCGACATCCAGATGTCGGCAATGAGCCTGCGCGCCTACGCCGTGGGGCTGGTGGCCTTCATGCTGATCAAGGTGCTGGCGCCGGGCTTCTTCGCACGCCAGGACACCAGGACGCCGGTCAAGGTCGGCATCATGGCCATGGTGGCCAACATGGTGTTCAACCTGATTCTGATCTGGCCGCTGGCTCACGCGGGGCTGGCGCTGGCCACGGCGCTGTCGGCGTTTCTGAACGCGGGACTTCTCGGCTACCTGCTGCACCGCG
>NZ_JAMZBD010000757.1:0-1025 GCF_024158685.1 Halomonas sp. 707D4
GTACTGCAACGTGTTCGGCAACTGGCTGTGCGACATGGCCGCCGCCGACGCGCGACTGATGGGCATCACGCCGGCGATGCGCGAAGGCTCGGACTTGATCCGCTTTTCAAAAGAGTACCCGGAGCGCTACTTCGACGTGGCGATCGCCGAACAGCACGCGGTCACGCTCGCCGCCGGCATGGCATGCGAGGGCATCAAGCCGGTGGTGGCGATCTACTCCACCTTCTTGCAGCGCGGCTACGACCAGCTCATCCACGACGTGGCGGTGCAGGGGCTCGACGTCACCTTCGCCATCGACCGCGCGGGCCTGGTCGGCGAGGACGGCCCGACCCACCACGGCAGCATGGACATCTCGTTTCTGCGCTGCGTGCCGAACCTGGTGATTCTGGCGCCTGCGGACGAAGCCGAGTGCCGCGCCATGCTGAGTGCCGCCTACCAGTACGAGGGTCCGGCGGCGGTGCGCTACCCGCGCGGCACCGGCCTGGGTGTGGCCGTGCCCGAGCATCTGGAGCCGCTGACCATCGGCCGCGCCGAGACGCGCCGCCGCGCCGAAGGCGACGGCCCCAGGATCGCGCTGCTGGCGTTCGGCAGCATGAACGGCCCGGCGGGCGAGGTCGCCGAGGCGCTCGACGCCACCCACCTCAACATGCGTACCATCAAGCCGCTGGACCGGGACGCGGTGCTCGCCGCCGCCGCCGAGCACGACCTGCTGGTGACGCTGGAGGAGAACGTGGTCGCCGGCGGTGCCGGCAGCGCCATCAGCGAGCTGCTGCACTTGGAAAACGCGACGGCCAACGTGCTGCACCTGGGCCTGCCCGACAGCTTCGTCGAGCACGGCACCCCGGAGGAGCTCCTTCATGACTGCGGGCTGGATGTCGAAGGCATTCGCGCCGCGATCGAAAAGCGCCTGGCGCTGTTGAAGCGCTAGGCATTTCGCCAGCAACGCAGCATCGCCACGCAAACGGGCAGGCCCATGGGCCTGCCCGTTTGCGTGGCGAGCACGTATCGCATTGCCTGCCAGGCGC
>NZ_JAMZBD010000758.1:0-1025 GCF_024158685.1 Halomonas sp. 707D4
CTCCTACGATGGCCAGGACAACGCCATCGAAGGCATCGACCTGTCGATCGCGGAAGGGGAGTTCGTAGCCTTCGTGGGGCCGTCGGGCTGCGGCAAGTCCACCTTCATGAAGCTCTGCACCGGGCTTCACGCGCCCACCACGGGCCGGGTACGGGTGGATGGCGAGCCGGTGAACGGCCCATTGAAGATCACCGGCATGGCGTTTCAGAACGCCAACCTGCTGCCCTGGCGCACCGTGCTCGACAACGTCCTCTTGCCGCTGGAGATCGTCGAGCCCTACCGGCGCCAGTTTCGCCGCCGCCGCGAGGAGTTCGCGGGCTGGGCGCGAGCGCTCCTGCACACCGTCGGGCTTGCCGACTACGCGGACAAGTACCCCTGGCAGCTCTCCGGCGGCATGCAGCAGCGCGCCTCGATCTGCCGAGCACTGATTCACCGCCCGAGGCTTCTGATGCTCGACGAGCCCTTCGGAGCGCTTGATGCCTTCACCCGGGAAGAGCTCTGGTGCGTGCTGCGCGATCTGTGGCAGGTGCAGCGCTTCACCGTGGTGCTGGTGACCCACGATCTGCGCGAGGCGGCGTTTCTCGCCGATACCGTCTACGTGATGAGCGCTCGCCCCGGGCGGGTGATCGAGAAGCGCGAGATCGACTTGCCGCGCCCGCGCTCGATCGAGTCCACCTACGAAAAGCCCTTCATCGATCTGGTGCACGCGCTGCGCAGCCGGATCGGCGACGTGCGCGAAAGCTAAAAGGCTTGCCATGAAACCACCGAGTAGAACCCTCGAGCGCCTCGCGCCCTGGATCGCCGTGGCGGCGCTGGTGCTGATCTGGGAGGCGACGGTGCGCCTTTTCGACGTGCCGAGCTTCATCTTTCCCAGCGCCCTGGAGACGCTCCAGGCGCTCATCACCTACGCCGGGCCCATCGGCCGTCACTCCTGGCAGACCTTCTGGACCACCCTGATCGGCTTTGGCCTCGGAGTGGCGGTGGGGCTGGTGCTGGGCTTGATCATCGGCTCGTCGCGCTTTCTC
>NZ_JAMZBD010000759.1:0-1019 GCF_024158685.1 Halomonas sp. 707D4
GCATGGGGGTCGCCGGCGCGAAGTTCCGCGACCCGCGCCGTGTCGATGCGCACGTCGCTGTGGCCGAACTCGCTCATCAGGTGGTTGGTGACGTCCGCGATCTGCTGGTCTCCGAGCTCGTCGGCGAAGCCGAGCATGCCCTGGCGATGCTCGGGCCAGACGCCTACGAGAATCGCCATGGCGACGTTGTCGGCGTTGGGCTTGTCGAGCACCGGGTGACCGGCGAGCGCCGGCAGGCCGTTGAGCCCCTGCCCGCCGGGGGCGTGGCAGGCAGCGCACTGGTCGCGATAGACGCGCTCGCCGGGCGTGATGTCGCCAAGCGCCGCCGGGGTGTCGTCGTCGATCAGTTGACCGATGTTGGTCTGCGCGTCGCGCTCAACCGGGGCCGGCTGTGCCGGCGCGGCGCTTTCGACCTCGGGCAGCAGGTAGACCGCGATCGCCTCGACGTCCTCTTCGGGCATGCGCGAGAAGCTCAAGTCGATCGCCTCGAGCATGGGGCCCGCGGCAGTGGCGCCGTTGCCGGCGTGGCCGGTGCGCAGGTAGTCGACCAGTTCGCGCCGGCTCCAGCCGCCGATGCCGGTTTCCGGGTCGTCGGTGATGTCCGGGGCGTACCAGGTGCCCAGCGAGCCACCGGCCAGCGCCTGGCTCGACTTCTCGGCCATCAGGGCGTTGCGCGGCGTGTGGCAGGTACCGCAGTGGGTCGCGCCCTGGACGAGATAGGCGCCGCGGTTCCACTGCTCGGAGCGCTCCGGGTCGGGCTCGAAGGGGTCGCTGTCGAGAAACAGCAGGTTCCAGGCCTTCATCGAGAAGCGCAGGTTGAACGGGAACGGCAGCTCGGTTTCCGGCGGCGCGTCGTTTGCGGGCTCGATGCCGTGCATGAAGTAGGCGTAGAGCGCTTCGATGTCCTCGTCGGTCATCTTGGCGTAGGCGGTGTAGGGCATCGCCGGGTAGAGCTGGCGGCCGTCGGCGCGCACGCCCCGGCGCAGCGCATCCGAGAACTGCTCGAGGGAGTAGTCGCC
>NZ_JAMZBD010000760.1:0-1018 GCF_024158685.1 Halomonas sp. 707D4
CTACCGGCTGGGCCCCACCCCGCAGCTAAAGCTTCTGCTCAACCAGAACGACCCCGCCGAGCTCGACCGCATGCAGGCCTACCTCAACCGCCTGACCCGGGCGCGTCAGGCGAAACTCGACGACATCGCCCGCCTCGACGAGGCGCTCACCGCCACCCAGAGCGAGCTCGACGCCCGCCAGGCCGAGCTTGCCGAGCTGTCAGAGGCGCTCGAAGCCCAGAGCGAACGGCTCGCCAAGGTCAGCGCCGAGCGCCAGAGCGTGGTCGCGACTCTCGACGACCGCTACGCCAGCGAAGCCGACCGCCTGGCGGACCTCAACCAGAGCCGCGAGGAGGCCGAGGCGCAGCTTCGTCGCCTGCAGGCCGAAATGGCGCGCATGGCAACGCCCACGCCCACCACCCACATCGGCCGCACCCAGGGCGACCTGCCCTGGCCGGTGCAAGGGGCGATCACGGCAGGCTTTCGCGGCCAGGACGGCGTGCATTACAACGGCATCGTCATCGAGGCCGGCGCCAACACCCCGGTGACCTCGGTGCATGCCGGCCGGGTAGTGTTCGCCGACTGGATGCGCGGTTTCGGCAACCTGTTGATCATCGACCATGGCGACCAGGTGATGACGCTCTACGCCCACCTGCAGCGGTTCAGCGCGCGCCCGGGCCAGCAGGTCGGCGCCGGCGAGGAGATCGGCCGGGTGGGAAATAGTGGCGGCCAGGGCCGCGCCGCGCTTTACTTCGAGGTGCGCAACCGCGGCGAGCCGATCAACCCTCAGCGTTGGATTGCACGGCGTTGACGGGATAAGCTGACACGACGCGTTATCGAGACGCTACTCTTTACCCGCGGCGACCCTTTAGCCGCCTTTTGCCCTGCGGAGTCTGCATGACGCGAACTGTTAACGAGGTACTGGCCCCCGCGAAGCGACTGGTGGCGACCCCGCTTCTGCTGACGCTGCTGGCCGCGCCGCTGCCGGCGGCGGCCCAGCCCGCCGGCGTGGTCGGCGAGGAGGAGCTGCCGCTGGAGG
>NZ_JAMZBD010000761.1:0-1018 GCF_024158685.1 Halomonas sp. 707D4
CGTCACCGGCGTGGCGGCCAGCGCCGATGTCCCTCGACCGGAACGCGTCGCCGGTCGGGCCGCTGTGCGGGTAGGCCTCGGAGTTGGCGAAATTGCCCGACGGCCGTGCGCCGCCGCGCTGGGCGGTCAACAGCCAGCCAAGGCCCACGCCGGTGACCAGAAACGGCACCGGGTTCTCCTTGATGGTGGTGCCCAGGTTCGAGAAGAACTCGTTGGCGCCGCCGTGGCGCAGGTAGTCGTAGGAGGCGTTGAGCAGGCGCTGGGGAGAGAAGCGCTCCTCGAGTTCGTTGAGGGTGGTGTCCAGCCGCTCGCGGGAGCGATGGATCTCCTTCTCGATCTCCTCGGAGCTGCGCTGCTCGTCGTGATGGCTCATTTCAACTCCTCCTTGACGTGGCGACGGTGCTCGTCGGCCAGCGCCTTGTCGTCCTTGAGACTCTGCAGGGTGCGCCGGGGCGCCAGGCTCTGCGCCTTGATGCGGTTGAGCCCCGTGCTGAGCATGATCATGCCGATCAGCGCCACCACCGCGCCGACGATCACGGCGGAAAGCCAGGGCGTCATCTCCGGCGGAAGCAGGTCGTTGAGCAGAAACACCGCGGCGGCCAGAAGAACCAGAAAGCCCGCGAAGATCACCGCGCCGGCAATGGCGATGGCCGCGATGGCCGTGAGCGCCTGGTGGGTCTTTTCCGAAACTTCCGCCTTGGCGAGTTCGGCCTCGTTGCGTACTAGGCCGGTGAGTTCGCGGGTGAGCGTCGTCAGAAGCGTACCGACGGACGACCCCTGCGTCGTGCTTTCGTGCTGCGTATCCATGGAAACCTCGTGCGTGCTGACAAGGTGTGGGCGAGTAACCACGTGGGCCTAGCGGATCGGCCGGTCGGGGTCGTCGGGCGTCAGGGAGTCGTTGCCGGTGCGCGGCGATGTCGACGACCGCTCGAGCGCGCCGCCGTAGGCAGGCTGCACGCCGTCGGGCGACGGGTAGCCGGCGTGTTCGGGGCCGGAGGCGCTACGCGCACGTGGAGAC
>NZ_JAMZBD010000762.1:0-1009 GCF_024158685.1 Halomonas sp. 707D4
CCCGTAGCCACGACCGCTTGCTCGACCCCGGCACCTTCGTGCTTTGCCTCTCGCCGCCAAGGACTTGCGCTGGTCGGCGGCCTGCTGCTGGCCGCCAGCGCCAGCGCCGAGACGATCGTCGACCGGGTGGAGAGCGAAGCAGCCACTTTCTCGATCGAGCGCGTGGCGAGCGGGCTGCAGCGCCCCTGGGCGGTCGCCTTGCTGCCGGACGGGCGCTACCTGGTCAGCGAGCGCGCCGGCCGCCTGAAGCTCGTCGATACCCAGGGCGAGGCGCGCGTGCTCGAGGGGCTGCCCGAGGTGAGTGGCCACGGTCAGGGCGGGCTTCTCGACGTGGTGCTCCATCCCGCCTTCGGCGACGGCGAGCACGACTGGATCTACTTCACCTGGAGCAAGCCCGACGACGGCGGCACGCGTACCGCGCTATCCCGGGTACGCTTCGAAGGTGACGCGCTTGGCGATGTGGAGCTTCTGTTCGAGCAGGATCGCGCCTCCGGGCCGGGGCGCCACTACGGCTCGCGACTGGCTTGGCTTGCCGATGGCACGCTGCTGATGAGCGTGGGCGATCGGGGATCTAACCCTGAGCGCGCCCAGGACGGCGGCGACCACGCGGGCTCCACCCTGCGCCTGACCGAGACCGGCGAGGCGCCGGACGACAACCCCTTCGCAGGCGAGGCGGGTACACTCGACGAGATCTATTCGCTCGGCAATCGCAACATCCAGGGCATGGTGGTACGCGGCAACGGCGAGGCCTGGGTCTCCGAGCACGGCCCGCTCACCGGCGACGAGCTGAACCTGATCGAGGCCGGGCACAACTACGGCTGGCCGGAGGTGACGCTGGGCAACGACTACGCCACCAACGAGCCGATCGGCGCGACATCGCTGCCCGGCATGACCGACCCGGCCCACGATTTCGAGGGACGCTTCGCCCCTTCGGGGCTGGCCGAAGTGAGCGGCGAGCGTTTCCCGGCCTGGCAGGGTAATCTATTGGCCGGCGGGCTCGCCAGCGAGC
>NZ_JAMZBD010000763.1:0-1004 GCF_024158685.1 Halomonas sp. 707D4
CAGTTGGCGGTGGAGAAGGCCCGCGACGAAGGGATCGACGCGCGCTTCTACGCCATGCGCCTGCCCTACGCCACCCAGGCCGACGAGCACGACGCCCAGCAGGCGCTCGCGTTCATCCAGGCCGACCGGGTGCTCACGGTCAACGTCAAGCCGGCGAGCGACGCCGCGTTGAAGGCGCTGGAGGAGGGCGAGCACGCCTTCGAGGACGAGCACCAGCGCGACTTCGTGCTCGGCAACATCAAGGCGCGCCAGCGCATGATCGCCCAGTACGCCGTCGCCGGTACCCATGGCGGGCTCGTGGTGGGGACCGACCAGGCCGCCGAGGCGATGATGGGCTTTTTCACCAAGTACGGCGACGGCGCCTGCGACGTGGCGCCCCTGGCGGGGCTCACCAAGGACCAGGTACGTCGGCTTGGCGCCGAACTGGGCGCCCCGGAAGCGCTGGTGAAGAAGCAGCCTACCGCGGATCTCGAGACCCTCAAGCCCCAGCTCGCCGACGAGGAGGCGCTGGGCGTGACCTACGCCGACATCGATGCCTTCCTGATGGGCGAGGAGATCGGCGACGAGGCGCGCAAGACCATCGTGCAGACGTACCAGCGCACCCAGCACAAGCGCAACCTGCCCATCGAACCCTGAAGCGGTTCACTCCCGTCTCGCATGGCGGGCGCCGCGTCGCGGCCCAAATGATAAGATGCGGGCAACTTTGCCAACGCGAGCCTGCCATGCGACTTCTTCACACCGCCGACTGGCACCTGGGGCGGCTTTTCCACAACGTCTCGCTGCTCGACGACCAGCGCGTCGTGCTCGACCAGCTCATCGAGATCGTCGATCGCGACGCGGTCGATGCGGTGCTGGTATCGGGCGACATCTTCGACCGCGCGGTTCCCCCGGCGGGAGCGATCACGCTGCTCGAAGAAGTCGCCGAACATGTCCAGGGCGCTGAAGTGGAGCTTTTCGCGGTCGAGCTGCTGGGCGCCGCGCGCTTCCAGCATGCCGGGCTTCTC
>NZ_JAMZBD010000764.1:0-1003 GCF_024158685.1 Halomonas sp. 707D4
TGTCTGCCCAGATCATTATTCTTATCGTTTTCAATCGATGAGTGGATGGCCGAGGAGCAGCACGATGGCAAACGGAGCGGGGCTACGGTTCACCCTGACGCTACCCGGCGTCGACGACGTCGCGGTGGTCGATTTCACCCACCGCGAGGCGCTCTCCGAACCCTTCACGCTGACCGCCACGCTGGCCAGCCGCGATGGTGGCCTGGACGCCGCCGAGCTGCTCGACCGCGAGGCCACGCTCACCGTGTGGCAGGACGGCGCGCCGCTGCGCCGGGTCCACGGCATTGTCAGTGAGTTCGGCCGCGGCGATCGCGGCCACCGGCGCACCTTCTATACCCTTACGCTGCGCCCGGCGCTGTGGCGCACCTCGCTTCGCCACAACTCGCGCATCTTCCAGAAGGTCGACCCGCTCACCATCATCAACACCCTGCTGGACGAGCGGGGTATCACCGATGTGGCGTTTGCCGTTAGCCGCGAACCCGCCGAGCGCGAGTACTGCGTCCAGTACCGCGAGACCGATCTCGCCTTCATCGAGCGCCTCGCCGCCGAAGAGGGCCTGTTCTATTTTCACGAGTTCGAGGACAGCGACGGCGGTGCCCACCGGCTGGTGTTCTCCGACGACCCGCAGGCGCTGACGAATCTGGGCGAGCGCACCTACCACAGCCGCGCCGGGGGCACGCCGCCCACGCGGCACGTGCGCAAGCTCAGCCACACCGCCCGGGTCGCCGCCGCCAGCGCCCAGCTCAAGGACTACAGCTTCAAGAACCCCGCCTACGCCCAGCTCCACGATCACCTGGGCGATGACGTAGAGGCCCACGGCCAGCAGAGCGACTACGAACATTACGACTACCCCGGCCGCTACAAGCAGGACACCTCCGGCAAGCCCTTCACCCGCCTCCGCCTCGAGCACCTGCGCCGCAACGCCACCACGGCCCGTGCCGAAAGCGACCTGCCGGAATTCGCCCCGGGCGCGCGATTCACGCTCACCGACCACGACACCCAG